>NZ_JBHSQJ010000020.1:0-37526 GCF_042658505.1 Streptacidiphilus monticola
CCCCATGTGCGGGCCGGACCTCCCCGGGTGGTGGTTTGCTCGCGCAGTTTCCCGCGCCCCTCGCGGGGCCTCCGGCCCGCAGGGGCGTTATGCCATGCCGGAGAGGCCTTCCTCTTCCTTGGCGATGATTTCGGCTTCCTGACGGTCCGTCAGGGTCTGCTTGCGGCTGCTCACCACCGCCGCCACCGCGATCGCCGCGGCGGAGAACGCCAGCACCACGGTGCTGAAGCGGTCCAGGCGGTGGCGGGTCAGGTGGTCGAGGGAGTAGCGACCCGGGCCGCTGAGGCCCAGCCCCGCCGCGACGAAGCCCAGGAACGCCGGGTACTCGTAGCCGCCCTTCATGACGAAGAAGCCGGCCGGGGCGTGGACCGCCACGGCTCCCGCCATCGCGCCGGCACCCGCCGCGCCCGCGGCGGGGGTGGCGAGACCGAGCGCGAGCAGCGCCCCGCCGCCCGCCTCGCCCAGGCCCGCGGCGAGGGCGCTCTGGCGCGCGGGCTCGAAGCCCATGGCCTTCATGGCCTGCTCCGTGCCCTCCAGGCCACCGCCGCCGAACCAGCCGAAGAGCTTCTGCGCGCCGTGCGCGAAGAGCACGCCGCCCGTTCCCAGCCTCAGCACCAGCAGGCCGAAGTCCTTGCGTCGGGACGCGTGCGCGTCGCGGCAGAGTGCGGACATGGCAGACACCTCGCTACAGATCGGGGCATGTCACTCGCCGCCCAGTCTGGTCCGCGCGGCCACCCGCCGCACTGCGAGTGCGTCTGGAGGCTGACCCGCCGGTGCCGTGTCCGGACAGGTTCGCCGGGCTGCGGTGTCCGGAGGTGGGGGGCCGGCACCCCCGGCCGAAGGCTGGGGGAAGGTCGCAAGGCGGAGGGTCGCCCTCCTACTGGATGCGCCTGGGCGCGCCCGACAACGCAGCGGGATGCCGTGCCGGACACCGCAGCCCGGTGGACCTGTCCGGACTCGGCACTAGCTGACCGGAACGGCCGCCTCGACGAGGGGCTTGGCCAGGCAGACCGACTCGGGCTCGCAGCGGTAGATGCCGAACTTGACCGTGTCCGCGTAGCCCTCGGAGCGGTAGAGCGCGATGGCCTCCGGCTGCTTGGTGCCCGTCTCCAGCACCATGCGCCGGCGGCCCGCCTCGCGGGCGCTCTGCTCCAGGAAGCGCAGCATCGCCCGGGCCAGGCCGCGCCCGCGCGCCTCGGGGCGGGTGTACATGCGCTTCAACTCCGCGTCCCCGTCCGCCAGTCCGGGCTCTCCGCCCTCGCGGGCGCGCCAGGCTCCGGTGGCCAGGGGCAGGCCGGACTCGTCGTAGGCGACGGCGAAGAGACCCTGGGGCGGCTCGAACTCGGCCGCGTCCACAGGGGTCGCGTCGCCGTCGCCGTAGCGGCGGACGTACTCCTGCTGGACCTCGGCTATCAGCAGCTGGGCGTCGGGGTGGGCGTAGCCCGTGACTCGGATCTCCACGCCCCCGATGGTAACCAGGCCCCCCGACAGCTCCGGGAGCGCTCCCGGCTCATGCCGCGCCGAAGCGGGCCAGCAGTTCCGCGCGGCCGAACATGCGGGCGGCCTCCAGGGCGGACGGCGCTCCCGCCGCCGGATCGGCGCCGCCGGCCAGCAGGGCGTCGACGACCTCGGTCACGCCCTTGAAGACCGCGCCCGCGAGGGGTGTCTGACCGTGGTCGTTGGCCCGGTTCGGGTCGGCCCCGCGCTCGATCAGCGCGCGGACGGCATCGGCGTGGCCGTGGTAGGCGGCCAGCATCAGCAGCGTGTCGCCGCGCTCGTTGGCCAGGTCGGCGGGGGCCCCGGCGTCGACGTAGGCGGCCAGACCGGCCGCGTCCCCGTCCCGGGCCAGGTCGAACAGCTTGGCGGCCAGGGCCAGGACCTCCGCGTCGTCGGCTCCGCCGGGCGGGGGCGTCTGCTCACTCATTCGCACGCAGCCTTCCGTTCTGGGGTGATCACTCAGCCGGCCCAGTCTGCCCCATCCGGGGGTCAGCCATCCGAGGGAACCGGCCGCGCGTCTGCGCTGTGCGGGCGGGAGCCGGGGCAAGCATCGCCAGCAGGAGGCCGTCCCCACTGCGGCCGCCGGGCAGATCCACCCGTCCGGTGCTATTCCTGAACTATTACTACTTGTGACGATATAGCTGCGTACAGCTACTCTCACTGTCCCCGACCGAGGAGCTCATCGTGATCCTCTCCATCTCCGGAGTCGTCCTGCTCGGCGTGATCGCCTTCCTCTTCTTCCGCAAGGACGGACTGAAGATCTCGCACGCGATCGTCTGCACCCTGTTCGGCTTCTACCTCGCCGGAACGGCGATCGCGCCGAGCATCAAGGCGGGCGGCGCGAGCCTGGCCAGCCTGCTCGGCGGCATCAAGTTCTGAGCCGGAGCCGACCGAGATGACCTTCACCGAGCACCTCGCGCGCGGCCGCGACCTGGCCCGCACCGCCGGCGACCACGCCGCCGACATGTTCAGTCCCCTGATCACCATCGGGCGCGGGCTCCGGTCCCACGCCCGCTGGGCGAAGAACTGGTGGAGCAGCACCCCGAAGGAGAAGCGCGGCCAGGGCCTGTTCCTCGTCGTCGCCATCGGGGCCGGAGTGGCACTGCTCCCCTACGGCCCGCTGCTGGCGCTGCTCGCCCTGATGGGCAGCGCCGCCTGGGTCGGCCGCGACCGCGCCCCGGCCGCGCCCCCGGCCCCGGACACCAGCGGCATCAAACTCGCCTCCGTCTACACGGCCCTGACGCCCTATCTGGTCCACGAGTCCGACCCCGAGCCGCTCTACCGGCACGGCGGCGACTACAAGGACGCGTTCTCCAACTGGGAGTTCGACGAGGACGGCCGGCTCACCGGCCTCGACATCCGCTACCCGGCCTACTTCACCGACACCGAGCCGGAGTCCCGGGCCCGGATCGAGCAGGTCATCCACGGCAAGGTGGGCCGCACCCGGGAGTACCGCTTCACCTGGGACACCGAGACCAACCAGCTCCAGGTCGCCGCGCTCCCACCGCTGCGCTCGGACATCACCGCCCAGCGCTTCGTCACCGCGCAGGGCGAGGCGGTCCTCGGCTTCACCGACACCACGAGCACCAACCGGATGATCCCGGTGCGCACGGCCGACGGCAGCAGCCACCAGCCCCCGGTGCTGTGGCGGACCGGCCCGCGCTCGACCGAGCCGCACCTGCTGGCCTTCGGCACCCAGGGCCACGGCACGTCCACCCTGCTGCGCTCGCTGGCGCTGCAGGCGCTGCTCCACGGCGACGTCGTCGTCATCGACGGCGCGGGCACCGGCGAGCACGCCTGCCTGGTCGGCCGTCCCGGCGTGCACACGGTGGAGACCAGCCTGCACGGCGCGCTGGCCGCGCTGGAGTGGGCCGCCAACGAGACCCAGCGCCGGCTGGACGCCCACAACGTGGCCAAGCGGACCGGCATCGCGCCCCCCGCGGACGCCGTCCGCCCGCTGTGGCTGCTGCTGGACAACCCCAGCGAGCTGAGCGAACTCGCCGCCGCGGAGGGGCGTCCCGATCCGCAGGACCTGCTGGAGGTGCCGCTGCGGCACGGCCGGACCGCCCACGTCACGGTCGTCGTCGCGGACCACCTGGACGCGCTGCCGCGCATCCGCCCGAGCGTCAAGGGCGCCTGCCGCGCCCGCGTCGCCCTGGGCCCGCTGGACCCGATGCTGGCCCCCGAAGTCCTGGGCGCCGCACTGGACATCACGCCGTCCACGCACACCCCGCCCGGCCGCGGCTACGCCCGGCTCGGTATGAACGCGGCCCCGGTCCGGCTCCAGGTCCCGGCCACGCCGGACCCGCTGGACGACGAGACCGCTCCGGACCAGCGCGACGCGGTGGTGGCGCTGCTCCCCCACTCCGACACCCGCACCGAGATCCCGCTCGACCTCGACAAGCCGGTGATCCCGGAGGAGACCGACGTGGAGCGCACGGGCGAGATCGAACTCCCGGTCGTCCCCTGACCGTTGACCTCCCACCGGATGGGCCGGGGCCCGCGGGCGCAGCGCCTGCGGGCCCCGGCCACGTCACGTCCAGGCTGACGCGGCATCACGAATCCCTCACCGAATCCGCCGATCCTCCCCCTGGACACCGGGTGCCCCGGTAGCTTCCTCCCGTTCAACTGTCCGAACGAGGAGGAACCTTGCTCCGCCGTCTGATAGCCACCGCCCTCGCGGCCGGCACCCTGGCCCTCGCCCCCGCCGGCACGGCCTCCGCGAGCACCGCCCTGCCCGCGACCAACACCGCCCACCACTGCGTCCGCCACACCACCGGACTCTGCGGCTGGACCCACCACAAGCGCCCCGCCAACCGCTACGAGACGGCGCTGTGCCGGGACAACTCCCTCTCCTACAGCCGCCACTCCTCGGGCACCTGCTCGCACCACCACGGCGTGCGCTACTGGTTCAAGTGACGACCCGCCCCACCGGGGCGGCGTAGCGCGGCTCGTCGGCCTCCGGCACGGCCAGTCGCAGCATCCACGTCCCGCCTCGGCCCGGCTGCTCGAAGGGGCGGCCGGAGCCGAGCGGGCGGAGCCCCAACTGTTCCCGCAGTCCGACCGCCAGCCTTTCGACCTCCTCGCGGGAGGCGCCGGTCACCGTCACCACAGTCGCCATGGCGTCCACGCTGCCGGAACCGGGTTGCCGTGCCGCGTCGCCACGGCGACGAACGGGCGTCGCACCGCGGGCGCTCCGGAGCGTCACCGGGGCCGGGGTCTTGACGGTGCGTCAGCGCAGGGTGCTTACTAGGGCGCCAATGGACTGACTCCGTACCATTGAGCGCTCAGGAGGCGCCGTGTCCGGAACTTCCCCCAACGCCGCGCCCCCGACCGACGAGGAGCGGCTGCACCAGCTCGGCTATGCACAGGAGTTGGCCCGGACCATGTCCGGATTCTCCAACTTCGCGGTCTCCTTCACCATCATCTCGATCCTCTCCGGCTGCCTGACCCTCTACGGCTACGGCATGTCCACCGGCGGCCCCGTGCTCATCGTGTGGGGCTGGCCGCTGGTCGGCCTGATGACCCTCTTCGTGGGCCTGGCCATGGCCGAGGTGTGCTCCAGCTACCCCACCGCGGGCGGCCTCTACTACTGGGCGGCCAAGCTCGCTCCCAGCCACGGGCCCGCGTACTCGTGGTTCGCCGGATGGTTCAACTTCCTGGGCCAGATCGCCGTCACCGCCGGCATCGACTTCGGCGCGGCGTCGTTCCTCAACGCCTTCCTGGACCTGCAGGGCTGGTACTCGGCCACGCCCGGCCACACGGTGCTGCTGCTGGGCCTGATCCTGGCCCTGCACGGGGCGCTGAACACCTTCGGCGTCCGCCTGGTCGCCGTGCTCAACAACGTCAGCGTCTGGTGGCACATCCTCGGCGTACTGGCCATCGTCGTGGTGCTGGCGGTGGTGCCGTCCAAGCACCAGTCGGCGTCGTTCGTCTTCGGGCACTTCGCCAACAGCACCGGCTGGGGCAGTTCGCTCTACGTCGCCGCGCTGGGGCTGCTGCTGGCCCAGTACACCTTCACCGGCTACGACGCCTCCGCGCACATGACCGAGGAGACCCGGGACGCCGCGCGCTCCGGGCCGCGCGGCATCGTCATGTCCATCCTGGTGTCCCTGCTCGCGGGTTGGGTGCTGCTGATCGGCATCACCTTCGCCATCCAGCACTACCAGGCCGAGATGACGAGCCCGACGGGCGTCCCGCCGGCGCAGATCTTCATCGACGCCGTCGGGGCCACCGGAGGCAAGCTGCTGCTGCTCGTCGCGATCGGCGCCCAGCTGTTCTGCGGGATGAGCTCGGTCACCGCCAACTCCCGCATGATCTACGCCTTCTCGCGCGACGGCGCACTGCCGGGCTCGGCGCTGTGGCACCGCATCAACAAGCGCACCCGCACGCCCACCAACGGCGTCTGGCTGGCCGCGGCCGGAGCCTTCCTGCTCGGCCTGCCGTACCTGTGGAACTACACCGCCTACACGGCCGTCACCTCGATCTCGGTGATCGGCCTCTACATCGCCTACGTCATCCCGACCTTCCTGCGGCTGCGGCTGGGCGACCGGTTCCAGCCCGGACCCTGGCGGCTGGGCCGCTGGAGCCGCCCGGTGGGCGTGGTGGCGGTGGCCTGGGTGGTCGTCATCACCGTCCTGTTCATGCTGCCGACCACCAGCCCGGTGACGGCGACCAGCTTCAACTACGCCCCGGTCGCGGTCCTGGTCGTCCTCGGCTTCGCCGGGGGCTGGTGGCTGCTGTCCGCCCGCCACTGGTTCACCGGCCCCAAGGTGCAGGGCACGGCTGAGGAACTGGCCGCGGTGGAACAGGATTTGGGCGCCGTCTGAGGCCCGGGCGGCCCGGGCCCGGCGCCGGGCGTCCGTCTCGCGGCTGACGGTGGGTGGTACCGCGGTACCACCCACCGGTCGCGGACGGTCCCCGGGTGCCGGTGCCCGCGTCGCGGCCGCCCCTAGCCTGCTGCTCGTGATCGAAATCCAGCATCTGGTCAAGCGGTACGGCGACAAGACCGCCGTCGACGACCTGCACTTCACCGTCAAGCCCGGCGTGGTGACCGGCTTCCTCGGCCCCAACGGCGCCGGCAAGTCCACCACCATGCGCATGATCCTCGGTCTGGACGCGCCCACCAGCGGCAGCGTGACCGTCAACGGCAAGCGCTACGCCCAGCACGCCGCCCCGCTGCAGGAGGTCGGCGCGCTGCTGGAGGCCCGCTCCATCCACCCCGGGCGCTCCGCCTACAACCACCTGCTCGCGCTCGCGCTGACCCACGGCATCCCGCGCCGCCGGGTGGACGAGGTGATCGAGCTGACCGGTCTGGGCAAGGTGGCCCGCAAGCGCGCCGGAGCGTTCTCGCTCGGCATGGGCCAGCGCCTCGGCATCGCCGCCGCGCTGCTGGGCGACCCGCAGACGATCATGCTGGACGAGCCGGTCAACGGTCTCGACCCGGAGGGCGTGCTGTGGATCCGCACGCTGCTCACCGGCCTGGCCGCCGAGGGCCGCACCGTGTTCGTGTCCTCGCACCTGATGAGCGAGATGGCGCTGACCGCCACCAACCTGGTCATCATCGGCCGCGGCCGGCTGATGGCCGACACCACGGTCGCGGACTTCATCGAGCGGGCGGGCGGCGACAGCGTCAAGGTCGTCACCGGCGACGCCGCGCGGCTGCGCGAGGCGCTGCTCGGCCCGGACGTGACCGTGACCGGCGAGGCCGGGTCCGAGACGCTGACCGTGTCCGGCCTGACCGCCCGTCAGATCGGCCAGGCGGCCGCCGACCACGGCATCGCCGTCTTCGAGCTGACCCCGCAGGCCGTCTCCCTGGAGGAGGCGTTCATGTCGCTCACCGGCGACACCGTCGAGTACCGCAGCAACGCCGGAGGCGCGGCACAGGGCGCCGCGCCGGAAGGGAGCGTGGCGGCATGAGCGCGACGCTGACCGCGACGTCCGAGAGCGCCTCCGCTCCCGCCGAGAGGCCCGCGTACCGGGTGACCTTCGCCCGCGTGGTGCGCAGCGAGTGGTCCAAGTTCCTTTCGCTGCGCTCCAGTTGGATCACCCTGGCGGTGGCCCTGTTCTTCCTGGTCTTCGTCGGCGTGATGGTGGCCTACCGCTACAACCCGGCCGACCTGCGCGGCCCGGCGGCCGACTCCCGGGACGCCGTCGACATCGCCCTGCACGGCGTCCCGCTCGCGCAGCTGGCGCTCGGCGTGCTCGGCGTGCTGGCCACGGCGGGCGAGTACACCACGGGCCTGATCAGGTCCACGCTCGCGGCCGTGCCCAAGCGCCTGCCGGTGCTCTGGTCGAAGACGCTGATCTACTTCGTCGTCGTCTTCGTCGTCGCCACGGTCGGCTCCTTCGCCGCCTTCCTCGGCGGCGAGGGCTTCCTCAGCGGCAAGAAGATCGCCCTGACGCTCGGTGACGCCGGCGTGGTGCGCTGCCTGTTCGGCGCGGGCCTCTACCTCGCACTGGCGGCCGTGCTCGGCGCGGCGCTCGGCATGCTGGTCCGCTCGGTGGCAGGCGGCATCGCCTCGCTGATCGGCCTGCTGATGCTGCTGCCGATCACGCTGGACATGCTGCCCAGCTCGTGGAAGGTCGACGTCGCTCCTTACCTGCCGGGCTCGGAGGGCGCGGGGGCGTCGATCTTCGCGCTGCACCCGAGCCCGAACGCGCTGAGCGCGGGCGCGGGTCTGGCCGTCTCGGTGGCCTGGGTGGTCGTCGCCCTTGCGGCCGCGGCGTACCGTTTGCTGCGTTCCGACAGCTGAACCGACCGGCAAGCAGGCAGTTTCCCCCGATGAGCAGCACCACGCACGGCGCCGACCCCCTCTGGGACCATCTGGCCCAACACCCCGCCGCCCGCGGCTGGCTCCGCGTGCGCGCGGCGGACCGGGCCCACCCGCGGGTGCTGGATTCCTTCGTCGCCCTGTTCGTGCTGCTCATCGGGCTCAAGGACCTCTTCGGCGACGAGCACCACACGCTGTTCGGCCTGAACTCCGTACCGCTGTGGGTGACCGCGCTGACCGCCGCCGCGCAGGCGGTGCCGCTGCGCTGGCGGCGGCGGGCGCCGCTGACGGTCTTCTGGGCGGTGCTCGGCGTCTGCGCGGTGCAGTGGGCGCTGGGCGTCGCGCTCCACAGCGACATCAGCCTGATGATCGCCCTCTACGGGGTCGCCCGGTACGCACCGCCGCGGCGGCTGTCCTGGGTGGCGGCGGCGGTCCTGCCGTGCATCGCGGTCCTGGCCTGGCGGGTGGAACCGCTCGCCCGCCGCCCGTGGACGGGCCTGTTCTTCGTCGCGTGCGCGGCGACCGCGGCGGCCGCGCTCGGGCTCGCGGCCCGGATCCGCCAGGCGCTGCTGGCCGCGCTCGCCGCCCGTGCCGCCACCCTGGAGGTCGAGCGGGAGCAGCGCGAACGCCTCGCCGCGACGGCCGAGCGGGCGCGGGTCTCGCGCGAGCTGCACGACATCGTCGGCCACAGCCTGGCGGTCATCATCGGCCTCGCCGACGGCGGCGCGGCCCAGGCGGAGCTGCGGCCCGACCGCGGGCCAGCGGTGCTGCGGATCATCGCCGAGGCCGGCCGCGAGTCGCTCGGCGAGCTGCGCCGCACGCTGGGCGCGCTGCGGGCGGAGGTCGCGGACGGCCCGGGCACGACGCCCGTTGCGCGCGAGGGCGGCGCGGAGCTGCACCCGCAGCCCGGCACGGCCGACCTGGGTGCGCTGTGCGAGCGCCTGCGCGCGGCGGGGCCGACCGTCACCTACACCGCCTCCGGGCACACCTCCGCGCTGCCGCCCGGCCTCCAGCTGGCCGTCTACCGGATCGTGCAGGAGGCGCTCACCAACAGCCTCAAGCACGCCGGCCCGGACACGGATGTCCACGTCACGGTCGCGGCCGACGCCCGGTCCGGCGAGGTACGGGTGCGCGTCGACGACAGCGGCGGCGACGCCCGGGGGTCGGCCTCCGATCCCGGCTCCGATCCCGGCCCCGGCTCCAGTTCCGGGCAGGGCCTGTACGGGCTGCGGGAGCGCGCGGCCCTGGCGGGCGGGACCGTGGCCGCGGGACCGCGCCCGGGCGGCGGCTGGTCCGTCGTCGCGGCCCTGCCGCTGCCGGACGCACCGGAGCCCGGCGCCGAGCCTCCGGTCACGAGCCGGGGCGGACTCACCACGAGGGAAGCGACCAGGGAAGGCAGTGCCCGGTGACCACCGTGCTGATCGTGGACGACCAGCCGCTCCAGCGGATGGGCTTCCGGATGCTGCTCGACAGCAGCCCCGAGACGTCCGTCGTCGGCGAGGCCGGCCACGGCGCGGAAGCCGTCCGGCTGACCTCCGAACTGCGGCCCGACGTCGTGCTGATGGACATCCGCATGCCCGGCATGGACGGCATCGAGGCCACCCGCCGCATCGTCGCCGCCGGCGACCGCTCCCGGGTGCTGGTGCTGACCACCTTCGACAGCGACGAGTACGCCTACGGCGCGCTCCGCGCCGGGGCCAGCGGCTTCCTGCTCAAGGACGCACGCCCCGACGAACTCCTGGCCGGCATCCGGGCGGTGGCCGCGGGAGACGCCGTCGTCGCGCCCGCGATGACCCGCCGCCTCCTCGACACCTTCACCGGCCACGGCGCGGCCGCCCCGCGCCGGCCCGAGGCGGATCCCCGGATCGCGCAGTTGTCGCAGCGGGAGCGCGAGGTCCTGGAGGCGGTGGCGCAGGGCCTGACGAACAGTGAGATCGCCGCCCGGCTGGTGCTGTCGGAGTCGACGGTGAAGACGCACGTCAGCCGGGTCCTGGCCAAGATCGGCGCCCGCGACCGGGTGCACGCGGTCATCATCGCCTACGATTCCGGCCTCGCCCGTCCGGCGTGACGCCGGACCCGCCGCCTCGGGCGAAATTCGCTGGCCGCCAACCCGGCCGCCCCGTACGGTCGTTGCTGCGCCCGGAGATCGGCGGTCCGGTCGGGTCGGGCGCCACGCGTCGAGCGCCAGCGCGCAACCGGGCCTGTAAAGCCTGGGTCCTCGGACACGCCAGGGGCGGCACCTGGGCGACGCACGACCCGCTCAACGTCAGCCCGGAGGCCGTGCTGTGACGGGACGCCAGTCGGCGCGGGCCACTGACTGTTCATCACAGTCCGATAACGGGCGCACATTTCCTTCACAGCGCTGAGAAGGTGGAGCCTCGCACTCCGCAACGCCGGTGCACCGCACCCGGCGCCGCGGCCGCGGTCCGCCTCCCGGAGGGGAGGAGGCGGGCCCGGCCGGAGGGCACGGAGGCCGCAGAGCCGCAGGCCAGTGCTCAGGACCAGGTGTCGCTGTCGCCGCCCTGCCACGTCACCTGGGCCGGATCGTCCAGGTCCACCTCCTCGTAGCCGTGCTCGCGGCACAGCCGCAGCACGTCCGAGGGCCGCTCGGCCACGCCGGCCGGATGGCCGTTGATGTCGACCTGGCGGTAGGGCCGGCCCACGACCACGATCACTGGGTGCACGACGACCAGGGTGCTGCTCATGCTCTCAGCCTGCCCCTGCGGCAGATCGCCCGCACTCCGCCTCCCCGCTGTCCACCGGCGCGGACGCCCCTCCGAGCCGGTCCGGTGGATCCTCTCCGGCCCGCCACTCCCCGCCCTTCGGGCCGGAGGCGCCGTTCGGCACGGCCCCCTGCCTGACGAAACGCCCAAATACGCCCAGCACGAGGGCGCTCCGCCGCCGCAGAGCCGGCCGCACCGAACGGCGCGGGCTGATCCGGAAGGTCCGCCGGACCGGCCCTGACGCCGCACCGCCCACAACCGGGGCCGACCAGGGCATACTTACTCGCCGTGCACCCGTACCTGCAGAACCCGGGGCCGCTCGCCTTCGCCCACCGCGGCGGCGCGCTCGGGGGGCCCGAGAACTCCCTGCCGGCCTTCGCCCACGCCGTCGCGCTGGGCTACCGCTACCTCGAGACCGACGTCCACGCCACCGCCGACGGCTACCTGCTCGCCTTCCACGACGCCCGCCTGGACCGCGTCACCGACGGCCACGGCGCGGTGGCGGAGCTGCCCTGGCGCACCGTCAGCCGCGCCCGCCTCGGCGGCAAGGAGCCGATCCCACTCCTGGAGGACCTGCTCGACGCCTTCCCGGAGGCCCGCTTCAACATCGACGTCAAGGCGGCCCCCGCGATCCGCCCGCTGGTCGAGACGATCCGGCGGCTGGACGCCTGGGACCGCGTCTGCGTCGGCTCCTTCTCCGACGCCCGGCTGCGGGCCGTCCGCCGCCTGGCCGGTCCACGGCTGGCCACCTCCCTCGGCCCCACCGGCGTGCTGGCCCTGCGCCTCGGGCTGCCGACGCCCCGTCAGGCCGTCTGCGCCCAGGTGCCCTTCGCGGACGCGGCCCTGCTGCGCAGCGCCCGGGCCCGCGGCATCCAGCTGCACGTGTGGACGGTCAACGAGCGCGCTCGGATGAACCAGCTGCTGGATCTGGGCGTGGATGGCATCATGACCGATCGCACCGACGTCCTGCGCGACGTCCTCCTCGAACGCGGAGCCTGGACGTAGATGACCACCACCTCCCTGCCGGCCGACGCCGCCACCGCCGGACCGGCGGCGCTCCGGCGCGCCCGCCTCGGCTGGTACATGAACGACTGGGCGAACGCGGCCTTCTCGGCCACCGTGCTCACGGTCTTCCTCGGGCCGTACCTGACCGACGTGGCCAAGCGGGCGGCGGACGCGCACGGGAACGTCCATCCGCTGGGCATCCCGGTCGCGGCGGGGTCCTTCTTCCCCTACACGGTCTCCGCCTCGGTCCTGCTCTCGGTGCCGATGATGCTCACCGCGGGCGCGCTGGCCGACCGCAGCGGACGGCACCGGGCGCTGCTCGGCGGCTTCTCCTTCGTCGGCGCGGGGGCCACCCTCGGCATGTTCTTCCTCGGCGGCCACCGCTACCTGCTCGGCGGGGCCCTGCTGCTGGCGGCCAACATCTGCTACGCCGTCAGCGCCGCGCTCGCCAACTCCTACCTGCCCACCCTCGCCTCCCCGGACGACCGGGACGCGGTCTCCTCCAAGGGCTGGGCCTACGGCTACGCGGGGGGCGGGCTGCTGCTGATCCTCAACCTCGGGCTCTTCCTCGGCCACAGCGCCCTCGGCCTCTCCTCCGACAGGGCCGTGGAGCTGTGCCTGGCCTCCGCCGGGGCCTGGTGGGCCGCGTTCACCGTGTTCCCGGTGCGGCGGCTGCCCGCCCGTCCGGCGGGCGAGCGCATCGACGACGGGGCCACCCTGCGCAACCTGCGCCGCTACCCGCTGACGCTGCTCTTCCTGGCCGCCTTCCTCTGCTACAACGACGGCATCCAGACCGTCGTCTCCCAGGCGTCCCTCTTCGGCAGCGAGGAGCTGGGCATGGGCCGGACCGCGCTGATCGGGGCGGTGCTGCTGGTCCAGGTGGTCGCCATCGGCGGCGCGCTGCTGCTCGGCCGGCTCGCGGCCCGGTTCGGCGCCAAGCGCACCGTGCTCGGCTCGCTGGTCGCCTGGGTCGCGATCCTGGCGCTGGGCTACGTGATGCCGGCGCACCAGGTGGCCTGGTTCTTCACCCTGGCCGCGCTGATCGGGCTGGTCCTCGGCGGCAGCCAGGCGCTCTCGCGTTCGCTCTTCTCCCACCTGGTCCCGCCGGGCCGGGAGGCCGAGTACTTCTCGCTCTACAAGATCAGCGACCGCGGCACGAGCTGGATGGGCCCGCTCGTCTTCGGCCTGGCCTACCAGCTGACGGGCAGTTACCGGGCCGCCATCGTCTCGCTGCTGGTCTTCTTCGTGATCGGCTTCGCCCTGCTGCTGCGGGTCCCGGTCGCGCGTGCGATCACCGCGGTGGGGAACAAGGTCCCGGAGACCATCTGAAGCCGCTCTGACGCTGTAACGACTGTCACACCATGGAACAAGCGGACAACCGAGGGTGATATCTCGCTCCAGATGTGACAAATCGGACGCCGATGGGTACAACAGGGGCGGCACACCGGAAGTCGTACGCCCACTGCGGGAATCTTCGACGGTTGCCGCACGTTGCAGGAATTGACGAAGACAGGCGACGACAGTCCTGTGGGCCAAAAGCCCGGGAGGCACGATTCATGAGTGAGCGAGCTCTCCGCGGCACGCGACTCGGGGCGACCAGCTACGAGACCGACCGCGGTATCGATCTGGCACCGCGCCAGACCGTCGAGTACGCATGCCAGAACGGACACCGCTTCGAGGTGCCGTTCTCCGTGGAGGCGGAGATCCCCACTGTGTGGGAGTGCCGGTTCTGCGGTAGCGAGGCCCTGCTGATCGACGGCGACGGGCCGGAGGAGAAGAAGATCAAGCCGGCGCGTACGCATTGGGACATGCTGATGGAGCGGCGGACCCGTGAGGAGCTGGAGGAGGTCCTCGAGGAGCGCCTGGCCGTGCTCCGCTCCGGAGGGATGAACATCGCGGTGCATCCGCGCGACGCCGCGCGCAAGTCGGCCTGACGGCCGAGCCGACCAGCGACGGCGATGGGCCCGGCCCCCGGACGGGGGCCGGGCCCATCGCCGTCCCGGTGCGCGGGCTTGGCCCGGTGCGGGGGCTTGGGCTGGTGCGGGGGCTTGGCGGGGCCGTGTATCGCGATATAGCGTTAGTCTCCCGAACCGCCGAGCAGTCAGGACAGGAACATGCCGGGAGACCTCTCGCCCCTCGGGACCGACCCCGGCCGCGTGCCGCCGCCGGCACTGCGGGCCTCGCACGCGGACCGGGACCGCGTCGTCGAGGTGCTGCGTGTCGCGGCGGGCGACGGCCGGCTGACCGCCGAGGAGCTGGACGAGCGCCTCGACGCCGCTCTGGCCGCGCGCACACTGGGCGAGCTGGCGGAGCTCACCTCAGACCTGCCGCCCGTGTCGGCCTTCGGCGGCGGAGCCGTCGCCGAGGTCAGGGACGTCCTGCGGATCGACCAGAAGTACAGTCCCGTCGAGCGGGTCGGGCGCTGGGTGGTGCCCCGGCAACTGGAGCTGGTCACGGAGTTCTGCGAGGTGACGCTGGACTTCACCCAGGCGGTGATCACCCACGACACCCTGCGGATCGACATGGAGATGCAGGGCAAGACCCTCACCCTGATCACCCGGCCGGGCATCGTGGTCGACACCGACGCCCTGAACCTGGCCTTCAGCAAGATCAAGGTCCGGCACGTTCCGGCCGCCGGCGAGCCCGTCCTGCTCCGCGTCGAGCTGGCCGGCAACAAGAGCTACGGCCGCGTCGTGGTGCGCCGCCGCGGACGGTCACTCGGCGGGCGGCTGCTGGGCCGGGCGGCGCGCCGCTGACGCCGGGCGCCGCCCCGCGGGTCGCTCTCACTTCGTCAGACGACCGTAGCCGTACGGGTCTTCGGGATCGCGCGGCGGCACGTCCTCGCGGACGACCTCGCCCTGCACGACCTTGCCGTCGGGCATCCGCATCCGGATCCGGTCCTGCAGCCGCACCGCGTCCGCGAGCGGTCCGCGCCGGACCGCGAGGCGCTGCAGCGCCTTCGCCGTGGGCGGGAACAGGCAGGCCAGGGCCGCCACCTCGGTCAGGAACCCCGGGACGATCAGCAGCAGGCCGCCGACGACCCCGACGACCTGCCGGGGCTCCCCGCGCAGCGCCCGCAGCCCGGAGCGCTTGACCAGCCCGGCGCCCGCCGCCGCGGAGATGATCAGGTAGGCGAGCACCCACAGCCACCCGATCGCGCCCGCGACGGTGACCAGCAGCCACAGCTCCAGGATCACCCACGCCGCCACGGCCAGCGGTGCGAAACGTCGGACTCGGCTCACGGTGCGGGTCATCCCTCTCAGGCGGCGGAAGAAGCTCTCACCTGGGCCAACGAGCCGCGCCTCGGGGCTGTTCCCGGATCAGTGCCGCCGGCCGAGCCGGTCCGCGACGCCCCACGAGGTGACCCGCATCAGGGCCTCGCCGACGATCGCCCGGCTCATCTTGCTCGCCCCGAACTCCCGCTCCACGAAGGTGATCGGGACCTCGACCACGGTGTACCCGGCCTTGACGGCGCGCCAGGCCAGGTCCACCTGGAAGCAGTACCCCTGCGAGGCGACCTGGTCCATGCCGAGCCCGAGCAGGGTCTCCTTGCGGAAGGCCCGGTAGCCGCCGGTGACGTCGCGGATCGGGACCCGGAGCATGGTGCGCGAGTAGAGGCTGCCGCCGCGCGAGAGGAACTCCCGGCTCTTGGGCCAGTTGACGACCTTTCCGCCGGTGATCCAGCGGGAGCCGAGCACCAGGTCGGCGCCGCTGCGCAGCCCCTGGAGCAGCCGGGGCAGCTCCTCGGGCTGGTGGCTGCCGTCGGCGTCCATCTCGACCAGCACGTCGTAGCCGTTGTCGATGCCCCAGTGGAAGCCGGCCAGGTAGGCGGCGCCGAGGCCCTCCTTGCCCTTGCGGTGCATCACCTGCAGGTGCGGGTCCGCTGCGGCGAGCTCGTCGGCGCGGCGGCCGGTGCCGTCGGGGCTGTTGTCGTCGGCGACCAGGATGTGCGCCTCGGGGACGGCGGCGCGCACCCGGCTGGTGATCCGCTCGATGTTGTCGATCTCGTTGTAGGTCGGGATGATCACCAGGATCTTGCCCAGGTCGGCAAAGCCCTCGGCGGTCGTGTTCTCGCTCATGCGCTGTCCCCCGTGCTCGTCTTCTCGTCTTTGGTCGGCAGGCCCCGGCGGCGACGCTGCCGTCCCGCGGCCAGGGCAGCGGCGACCGAGCCGAGCCCGGCCAGCGCGAGAACCCACTCGGGCCAGGCGCCGACGCGGTCGGCCGGAGTCAGGCTGTCCCGCAGCGGCACAGTCTCCTCGAACGCGGCCGCGGTCGCCAACTTGGTGCGGTGCACCACGCTCCCGTCGGGCGCGATCACCGCGCTGATGCCGCTGGTGGCGGCGATCACCACGGACCGGCCGTGCTCGATCGCGCGCAGCCGGGACATCGCGAACTGCTGGTCCGGCTGGTCGGTGTGCTCGTAGGTGGCGTTGTTCGTCTGCACCACCAGCACCCGGCCGCCCTTGGCCACGGAGTCGTGGACGATGCCGTCGTAGGCGACCTCGAAGCAGATGACGTCGCCGATCCGGGCGGGGCCGACGTCGAGGATGCCGGTGGTCCGCCCCGGATAGAAGTCACGGGCCACCCGCTGCAGCCGGGTGATGTACTTCATCAGGATCGAGCGGAACGGCACGTACTCGCCGAAGGGCACCGGATGCTGCTTGGTGTAGTGCGCGCCGGGGCCGCTGACGGGGTCCCAGACGATCCCCTCGTTGAGCACGTGCTGGTTGTCCGGCCCGTCCACGAGCGCGCCGACCAGGACCGGCACCCCGATGGTCTGCACGGCGGTGGTGATCGCCGCGTAGGCCTCGGGGGTGATGTAGGGGTTGACGTCGGAGGAGTTCTCCGGCCAGATCACCAGGTCCGGCTTGGGCACCTGACCCGCCTTCACCTCCGCGGCCAGCTTCAGCGTCTCGTTGACGTGGTTCTGCAGCACCTGCATCGGGCGGCCGAGGAAGTCCATCCCGGCGTGCGGGACGTTGCCCTGGATGACGGCGATGCGGGCCGCGGCCGGCCCGCTGACCGTCTGCCCGGCCGTCGGCAGCGGGACGGCGTAGCCGAGCAGGCCCACGACCACGGCGGCGACGACGAGCACGCCCGCCGTGATCCGCTGACGGTACGTCAGCACGGCGGCGGCGAGCAGCGTTCCGCTGAGCGCGACGGCGAAGCTCACCAGCGGCGCACCGCCGAGCGCGGCCAGCGGGGTGTACGGGGAGGAGGTGTTCGCGAAGGCCAGTCGCCCCCACGGGAAGCCGCCGAGCGGCACCCGGTCGCGCACCCACTCCTGCGTGATCCACACCAGCGCCGACCACAGCGGCCACCAGCGCATCCTGCTGACCAGCGCCAGCCCGGCGGCCATCAGCACCAGATAGAGCGCCTCGACGACGGAGAGGATCAGCCAGGCGTCCTTGCCGATCACGCCGATCCAGTAGAGCAGCCAGAGCATGAACGTCAGCCCGAACAGCAGCCCGCTCCAGGCGGCCTGACGGACCGTCCGGCGGTAGGTGAGCAGGCTGATCCCGGCCACGGCGACGACCGAGAGCGGCCAGATGCCGTAGGGCGGGAACGAGAGCGCGAGCAGTACCCCGCACAGGGCTGCGAGCCCGGCCCGGGGAAGCCCGCGCCGCACCCGCTCACGCCACGTGCGGGGCACCGCCTCCGGCGGATGCACGGGATCCAAGGTCAAGGCCACGCGAAGAAGGTACCGCGCCACCCGCCCAGTGTGGACCCTGGGGCCGGTGAGAAAACCGCAGGTCGGCATGCGTCCACCCGGAGTGTCCGCCAGGGGTTCGGTCCGGACGCCCTTCGGTCCGACCCGCGAGTCGCTGGCTGCGGCTCGACCGAAGGCCGTTGTCTACTGAGCGCCCGGGCCGGACCCGGGGTCGCACCGGCCGCGCTTTCCGGATCGCATGGCCTGGGTCTGGCGGCGGCCCAGCCGGTGTCCGGGTACGGCGTGGAGGTGTGGACGACGCCGACGAACCTACTCGCCCCCGACCGCCGCCTGTCAACTCCCGTCCGACCTGCCGAAACCCCCCGTTTCCCCTGCTCAGCCGCCCCGCGGCGGACCTCCCGGCCCCGCCACCGCCACTCACTTAGCTGCACCCGCCCCGGTGCCCGCCGCGGCTCCCGTCAGGGGCCGGAGGCCCGGTCAGCGGCGCGGGGAACTGCGCGAGCAACCCCCCACCCACGGAGGTCCGACCCGCACAGGGGGACGAACCTCCCGGAGTGGTGGGCTGGTTCCCCGCGCCCCCAAAGGGCCCCTTACGGGGCCAGGTGGGCCGTGCGGCCGTGGACGACCGTGGCGAGGCAGCGGGGCAGCTGACCGCCCGGGGTCAGGTCGGGCAGGCCCGGGACGCCGCTGCGCGGATCCGTGGACCAGTTGGCCACCCTCTGGTCCGGCGCCTGGACCACCAGCTCGCCCGCCGACCACACCGCGTAGCTCGCCGGGGCACCGGGCACCAGCGTCCCCGCGTCGTCGCGGCCGACCGCGCGCCACCCGCCGCGCGTGTGCGCGGTGAACGCGCCCCGCACGGAGATCCGGTGCTCGGGCGTGCGGTGGAAGGCCGCCGCGCGGACCGTCCCCCACGGATCGAGCGGTGTCACCGGCGCGTCCGAGCCGAAGGCCATCGGGACGCCCGCCCGCTGCAGCGCCGCGAAGGGGTTCATCCTCGCCGCGCGCTCCGCACCGAGCCGCTCGACGTACATGCCGTCCTCGCCGCCCCACGCCGCGTCGAAGGCGGGCTGCACGCTGGCGGTCAGGCCCAGCTCCGCGAAGGCCGCGATCAGCTCGGGCGTCAGCAGCTCCGCGTGCTCGACGCGGTGCCGCAGGGCGCGCACCCGCTCGACGCCGAGCTTGTCCGCCACCGTGCGCACGCCGCGCACCAGCGCGTCCAGCGCCGCGTCCCCGATGGCGTGGAAGCCCGCCTGGACCCCGGCCTCCGTACAGGCGGCGACATGCTCCGCGATCTGCTGCTCCGTCAGGTACGCGGCGCCCGTGGCGTGCCGGCCGTCGCCGTCCGTGTAGGGGGCGTGGAGGCAGGCGGTGTGCGAGCCGAGCGCGCCGTCGATGAAGAGGTCGCCGCCCGCGCCGACCGCGCCCAGGCGCCGGGCGGTGTCGACCCCGCCCAGCTCGCCCCAGTAGCCGAAGACCTGTGGGCTGCCGGGCTCCTGAGCGAGCGTCAGCAGGGCGCTCAGGTCGGCCTCCGACGAGATGTCCGGGCCGGCGCACTCGTGCAGCGCGCCGATGCCCAGCTCGGCCGCGCGCCGCAGCGTCGCCCGCTGCGCGGCCTCGCGCTGCGCGGGCGTGATCGCGGTCAGCGCCGCGCGGCGCACGAGGTGGTGCGCGGAGCGCGCGAGCGGGCCGTCCGGGTGGTAGCCGGGCTCCCCGGCCAGCTCCGGCCCCGCCAGGGCGCGCAGCGCGCTGGACGCCAGCGCCGAGTGGACGTCCGTGCGTGACAGGTAGACCGCCGCCCCGCCCGCCGCCTCGTCCAGCTCGGCCAGGCCGGGGGCGCGGTGCTCGGGCCACAGCGTCTCGTCCCAGCCGTGTCCGAGCACGACTCCGCCCTCCGGCTGGTCCCGGACGAAGGCGGCGATCCGGCGCAGCGCCTCGGCGAGGGTCGGACAGCCCGTCAGGTCCAGCCCGGTCAGGGCGAGTCCGGTGGCGGTGGCGTGCACGTGGGCGTCGACGAACGCGGGGGTGACCAGCGCGCCGCCGAGGTCGACGACCAGCTCCGCGTCGCGCGCGTAACTTTCGGCGGCGCCCTCCTCGCCGACCCAGGCGACCGTGCCGTCCTGCACCAGCAGCGCCGTCGCGAAGGGGTCGGCGGGGCTGTAGACGGTGCCGCCGCGCAGCAGGACGCTGCGCGGCGCGGGCTGGTCGGGGGCGGGGAGGGCGTCGTTCACGGTCATGCGCCCAAGTCTGCCCCCGGGCCGGTCCCCGGCTACAACCGGGGCGGACGCGCCTCGTAGGGCGTGCTGAGCACGACGGTGGTGCGGGTGGACACCCCCGCCGCGGCGCGGATCCGGGCGAGCAGGTCCTCCAGGTCACCGGGGCTGCCGACGCGGACCTTGAGGATGTAGTTCTCGTCCCCGGCGACGCTGTGGCAGGCCTCGATCTCCTCGATCCCGGTGAGCCGTTCGGGCGTGTCGTCGGGGGCGCTGGGGTCGAAGGGTTTGACGGAGATGAACGCCGTCAGCGGCAGGTTGACCGCCTCGGGGTCGACGATCGCGGCGTAGCCGCGGATGACGCCGCGCTGCTCCAGTCGGCGCACCCGCTGGTGCACGGCCGACGTGGACAGGCCGGTGGCCTTGCCGAGGTCGGTGTAGCTCATCCGCCCGTCGGCGACGAGGAGCTGCACGATCTGCCGGTCGAGTTCTTCCACGCTGCTGAATCTAGCGGACAGTTGGGTGTGACCAAGGCCACAGGATTGACCGCTTCGCGCGCTGGGCAATGTTCGCCATGGCCGCGCCCGGTCGTCGGCGCGAGCGAATCTTCTTCGGGGGACCCAAGAGGGGGCCTTGGCATGACCATCATGGATGCGGAGCCGTCCGCGGGATCGGACGAGCCGTCAGATAGGCCGCTGGGCGCGGATCCGGGCGAGCCCGAGGCGTGGGAGATCACGCGGGTGCGCTGCCCCGAGTGCGCCCAGCCGATCGCCCTGGTGGGGGACGAGGCGCTGCTTCCGCGCCATGTCGCCTCCCGTGCGCCCTGGCAGCCGTTCGCTTCCGCGCAGTGCGAGGGCAGCGGCCTTCCGGCCGCGGAGGCGGAGCCCCTGGGCGAGGACGGCGGGTTCGGCCCCGAGCCCACGCTCGCCGACTTCCTGACGCTCCCTCCGGAACTCGACTGGCGCACCCAGCCCTTCTCCCACGCCCACCGCAAGCTGCACCTCCCGTAGGGGGCGCAGCCTCCAGGGGCGCGAGGAACTGCGGGAGCAACGCACCACCCACGGAGGTCCGACCCTTGATCGGGACGGACCTCCCTGAGTTGTGGGCTGCTCGCGCAGTTCCTCGCGCCCCTGGAGGCTGCCCTGCCGAAGGCGCTGCCCCGCCGAGGGCTCAGCCCAGGCCCAGCGTGCTCGCGATCTGCGTGGCCATCGCGCCCTCACCCAGCGCGTTGGGGTGCACCGGCACGTAGTTCGTGCCGAACAGCACGGGCTCGATCCACCGGGTCCCGATCGGCTGGCACGCGTCGTGCCCGTTCGAAACCGAGGCCATGTCCACGTACCTGACGCCCGTGGCCGCCGCCGCGCGCTGGACCGCCGCGTTGAGGTGGGCTTCGAGGTCCCGCAGGTACGGGATGTCGCCGTTGGCGATGGGCATCTTGGCGAAGCACCCGGGCACCGCCTGGGCCGGGACGATCCACGGGTAACCGACGATCGCCACCCGCGCGTTGGGCGCCTTCGCCCGCACCGCCGTCAGCGCGGACACCAGTGCGGGGTAAGTGCTGGAGTCGATCGTGTCGTCGAAGCTGGAGCCGTAGATGCTCGCGCACGGGTGGCCCAGCCCCAGGGTGACCACCCCGGCCGAGCCGCAGGCCAGGATCGCGTCGATGAAGGTGTTGTTGTCGTTGCCGCCGATGGTCATGGTGACCAGGTCGGTGTTCGCGCTGAGCGCGTCCAACTGCGGTGCCACGCCCGGGTACTGGGATCCGGCGAAGTCCTTCGTCTGGGCGCCGCCGCAGGTGACGTCGGTCAGTCGGGCGCCGGTCCGGGCGGCCAGCACGTGCGGGTAGTTGGCGGTGGACCGCGCGCACTCCAGCGGAGCGCCGAGGTCGAGCGGGAGCACTCCGGACCCGGCGCTGTAGCTGTCGCCGAGGGCGACGTAGTTGACGGGGTCGGCCGCCCGCGCCTGGGTGGCGACGGAGAGGCTGAGGCAGGTGAGGCCGGCGGCCGCGACGGCGGCCAGGCGGCGGGCACGGGCACGGACGGACATGCGGATCTCCTCGGTGACGGGTGGGGCCGTGGACAGGAGGTGCGCGCGCTGCGGTGCGGAGGCGTCGGTGCAGGGGTGATGTCGGGCGCGTGACGCCCGTGCTTCCGCTGGGTTACCCGCTGGAAAGTTACTGACGGGTCAGATCGTGGGTCAATACCCGTGCACGGACCCGTCGGAGCGCGGTCGCCGTCGCTACGATGCGCCCCGTGCCACCGATCCCGTTCACCCTGCCCGACCTCGCCGAACAGCTCCGCTCCCGACCTCCGTCCCTGGGCCCGGTCCGGCTCGTCGCGGTCGACGGCTACGCCGGATCGGGCAAGACCACCTTCGCCGCCGCCCTGGCCCGGGCCCTCGGCGGCGCGCCCACGGTTCACCTGGACGACCTCGCCGCGCACGGCCACTTCTTCGACTGGGTGCCGCGCCTCGAACAGCAGATCCTGGCTCCGCTGCGAGCCGGCCGCACCGCCCGGTACCGGGCCTACGACTGGGTCGCCGCCGCCTACCGGACGCAGCGTCAACTCCCGCCCGCCCCGGTCGTCCTGCTCGAGGGCGTCGGCGCGGGCCGCCGCGCACTGCGCCCCGAGCTGGCGTTCACGATCTGGCTGGATCTGGACGCCGCCACCACCCGCGCCCGCGGCGAGGCGCGGGACGGCACGGAACTGGCCGGCTTCTGGCAGGAGTGGATGCGCGAGCAGAGCGCCCATTTCGCCGACGACCCCACCCGCCCGTACGCGGACCTCCTGGTGCCCGCTCACATGATCACCACAGCTTCGTGACGCTGCGTCATCACAACAGCCTGTGCCGCACAGACTGTCCGGCGGCCAGTGAAGGAGCCTGATCCCTCAACCTTCGCCCGCCGCCCCGCCCTTGACCTGCGCCACGTGCAGGAACTACGTTCAGCTCAGCGCGAGAGCCCGTGCTCTCGACGCCGAGATCGCGATCCCCCGGCCGTTCCCCCGTGGCCGGGGGATCGTCTGTTTTCCGGACATGTCCCTCCGGTCAGTGGTGACGGATCGTCACCATCACAATCCCATCAGGGGTGCGCGGCACTCTTCCGGATCAGCACAGGGCCGGTACGATGCCCCAAGGACCGCGCGCGTGCGCTCGCGTTGGTTACGGAACGTCAGAATGCGGTGCCCGCAAGACCTTCCGGGGGTTTCGCCGCACAGCAGGGGGCTGACCGGTGGGGACTGAGCAGACCGACGGCAGGGGAACCCGTGCCCTTGCCGACCGCGCGTGGCAGCGCGCCATGGACGCGTACACCGCGGGCGCCTACACCCGCGCCGAGGAGGAGTTCCGCGCGGCGGTGCGGCTGGACCCCGGGATGGCCGACGCCTGGCTGGGCCTGCACGCCCTGCGCGCGGACACCGCGACGGCGCTGCTGGCCATGTTCGAGCACCGCGAACGCTTCGGCGAGCAGCGGCGCAAGCACAGACGCCCGCTCAGTTCCTGGTACTGGCTGGGCTGGTGGGTCCAGCCCGTCCTGGAGGACGAGCGCGACCTGGCGCTCGCCCACGCCTCGCACTGGCTGGACGGACGCCACCTGCCGCAGCTGGACGAGGCGCTGACGCACTGCCCGCCCGTCGCCCGGGACCCCTCGGTCCGCTTCCTGCACGCCTGCCGCTCCTATCTGCTCAAGGACTGGGAGCAGCTGATCCGGGACACCGACGGACTGGTGGACGACGCGCTGCTGGGCATCGAGGCGGGGCTGTTCAGCGGCATGGCACGGGTGCGCCTGGACATGTGCGGGCAGGCCGAGTTCCCCCTCGCGGCCTCACTCGCCCGCTGCCGCTCCGAGCAGCCGCAGCGCAAGGAGCTGCGCTACTGGCTGGCGCGCGCCTACGAGGGCGTCGGACGCAGCGCCGCGGCGCTCTCGCTCTACCGGGCCGTGCACCGGGTGGACCCGGGCTTCATGGACACCGCCGCGCGGCTGGCCGCGATCACCGCGGAGGACGGCGTCGATCCCGCGCTGCTCGAGGCGCCCGCGCCGTCACCGCGCCCGCGCCATGCCTCGGGTGCGGCCGCCCCCGAACCGGCCGGGTTCTACGACCCGCCCGCGGACATCCTCTCGGACCTGCCCGCTTCGCTGGGCGCCGACTACGGCCCCGGAGTGGCCGAGGAGGAGCTCGGCGGGGACGAGGACGACGAGTCGCTGGAACCGCCGGCAGCCGAGGACCCGCTGCGCGCGGCACGGCACCGGGCCGAGCCCGCTCCGGTCGCGGCGGCGCTGCTCCCGGGCGGCCACCCGGACCGGGCCCGCCTCGACGCGGCCCTCGGCGAGCTGGACCGGATGGTCGGCATGGAGCCGGTCAAGCGCCAAGTGCTGGCGCTGAGCGCCCAGTTGAGAATGGCCCAGCTGCGGGCGGACCAGGGCCTGCCGGTGCAGCCGCCGAAGCGGCACTTCATCTTCTCGGGCCCCTCCGGCACGGGGAAGACGACGGTCGCCCGCATACTCGGCCGCGTCTTCTACGCCCTCGGGCTGCTCTCCGGGGACCACCTGGTCGAGGCCCAACGAGCCGATCTGGTCGGGGAGTTCCTGGGCCAGACGGCCGTCAAGGCGAACGAGCTGATCGACTCCGCGCTGGACGGCGTGCTCTTCGTCGACGAGGCCTACAGCCTGGCCAACTCCGGCTACTCCAAGGGCGACGCCTACGGCGACGAGGCCCTGCAGGTACTCCTGAAGCGCGCCGAGGACAACCGCGACCGGCTGGTGGTGATCCTGGCCGGCTACCCCGAGGGCATGAACCGGCTGCTGGCCACCAACCCCGGCCTGAGCTCCCGCTTCACGACGAGGGTGGACTTCCCCAGTTACCGTCCGGAGGAACTCGCCGCGATCGGCCGGTCGCTGGCCGCGGGCGACGGCGACGTCTGGGACGAGGAGGCGCTGGAAGAGCTGCGCTCGATCTGCGGCCACGTGGTCCGCGAGGGCTGGATCGACGACCTGGGCAACGGCCGGTTCATGCGCACGCTGTACGAGAAGAGCTGTGCGTACCGGGACCTGCGCCTGAGCGTTCTGACGGAGCCCCCCACCCGCCAGGACCTGGCCACCCTGCGGCTGCCCGACGTCCTGCAGGCCTACGGCGAACTCATCGACGGCCGAGGGTGACCCGTCGGGGGCGCGGGGACCTGCGGAGCAACCCACCACCCACGGGGGTCCGTCCCATTGAACGGGTCGGACCCCCGTGGGTGGTGGGTTGCTCGCGGTGGGGCCACCTCCCGCCCGAAGGGTGGGGGATCCCCGCGCCGCCCCCGAAGCGGCTACGCCGCTTTCAGGGCCTCGCGCAAGGGCACGCGGGCGCCGCTGCGGAGCACACTGTTGCGGTAGACCCGCCCCGCGAAGCGCAGCAGGACCACGCCCAGGGCCAGCGTCAGCGCGAGGGCGACCAGCACCTGCCACAGCTCGGCCGTTCCCATCGCGTAGCGCATGGGCATCAGCACCGGCGCGAACAGCGGGATGTAGGACAGCACCCCCACCAGCCCGTTGCCCGGGTCCCCCGGCACCACGCTGATGCCGATCACCCACGCGGCCACCAGGGGCAGGATGATCGGGGCCATCGCGCCGCCCAGGTCCTCCTGGCGCGACACCGTGGCGCCCACCGCCGCGAACAGCAGCGCGTAGACGATGAAGCCGGCCAGGTACCAGACCAGTGCCCAGAGCAGCGAACCCACCGACCCGGACAGGGAGAT
The DNA here is from genome assembly GCF_042658505.1 of Streptacidiphilus monticola. Taxonomy (NCBI): domain Bacteria; kingdom Bacillati; phylum Actinomycetota; class Actinomycetes; order Kitasatosporales; family Streptomycetaceae; genus Streptacidiphilus; species Streptacidiphilus monticola. The sequence goes on from NZ_JBHSQJ010000020.1 coordinate 25,616, forward strand.
GCTGATCGTCCCGGTCGCGATGCCGACGCCGACGCCGAGGGCGCCGGGCACGAGGATCTGCACCAGGCCGAGCGTGCCGGTCCCGATCACCTTGCCCGCCAGCAGCTGCCAGGGCTTGAGCGTGGACAGCAGCAGTTCGACGACGCGGCTGCTCTTCTCCTCCACCACCCCCTGGGCCACGATCTGACCCACCGTCATCAGCGACATGTACATCAGCAGCCCCGCCGCGATGGCGATGGCCAGCCGCTGGCTGCGCAGCGGGTCGGCCGGGCGCAGCGTGGTCACGGTGACCTGCGCCGCCGCCACCGCGCTGCTCACCTGGGCGGGGTCGCCGCCCAGCTTGCGGATCTGGGCGTCGAGCGCGGCCTGGCGGTCGTAGGTCTGGAACAGCGCCCGCAGCTGCGCGCTGAGCGACTTGTCGACCGTCACCCTGGTCCCCGAGGCGCTGGGCTGGGCGAAGGCCGCCACGTCCCCCGCCTTGACCGCGGCGACCCCCGCAGCTGCGTCGGCGACCGTGCGCACCTCCAGGTTCTGGCCCAGGGCGGTTGCCAGGGCGTCGAGTTGGCCGCCCACCGCGGCGTCCGCCTGGGTCAGCGCCACCTTCTCCGTGCTGGGGCCGTGGTGCTGGACGAAGTGCATGACCACCGGGAAGCCCGCGAACAGGACCGCCGCGATGGCGAGGGTGATCGCGAAGGCCTTGGAGCGCATCCGCACCCGCAGCTCGCGCCCCGCGACCAGACCGACCGCCGTGCTGCTCCTCACTGCTGCCCCTCCCCCGCGCCGACCGTCTGCTCGGCGCTGACGACGTGGCGGAACAGGTCCGTCAGCGACGGCCTGCTCCTGGTGAACTCGCGGACCGGTCCGGTGGCCAGGGCGGCGGCCAGCACCGCCTGGTCGTCGGCGCCCTCCTCCAGCCGCAGGACGGTGCGCCCGCGCTGCGCCGGCAGGACGGTGACGCCCGGCAGGCCCGCGGCCCACCCGTCCGGCGCCCCCGGGGCGTCGACGAGCAGCAACTCCTCTCCCCCGGACCGCAGTTCGTCCACGGTGCCGCAGGCGACCATGCTGCCCGCCCGGACGATGCCGACCCGGTCGCAGAGCCGCTCGACCAGTTCCAGCTGGTGGCTGGAGAAGATGACCGGGATGCCCTGGGCCGCCTTCTCGCGCAGTACCTCGCTCATCACGTCCACGGCCACCGGGTCGAGGCCGGAGAAGGGCTCGTCGAGGACGAGGATCTCCGGGTCGTGCACGAGCGCCGCGGCGAGCTGCACCCGCTGCTGGTTGCCCAGGCTGAGCTTCTGCACCTCGTCGCCGCGGCGGGCGGCGACGCCCAGGCGTTCGGTCCACTCCTGTGCCGCGCGCACGGCCGCCGGGCGGTCCATGCCGTGCAGCCGGGCCAGGTACTCCAGCTGCTCGCCGACGCGCATCCGCGGGTACAGGCCCCGCTCCTCGGGCATGTAGCCGATGCGGCTGCGGGTCTCCAGCGTCACCGGCGTCCCGTCCCAGCGCACCTCGCCGCTGTCGGCGGCGAGGACGCCCAGGGCGATCCGCATGGTGGTGGTCTTCCCGGCACCGTTGCTGCCCACGAATCCGAAGATCTCGCCGGCCCGCACGTCGAACGTCATCCCGTCCAGGGCGACGGTGTCGCCGTAACGCTTCGTCAACTGGTCTATGGCCAGACGGCGGTCAGCCATCCGTGCTCCCCCGGTGTGCTCGATGGTCTGCGGGCCGGATCGGACCCGTCAGCACCCTACCCCTACCCCGCGCGGTGATCAGGGTCGTGGACCTCCCCGACCAGCTCCTCCAGCACATCCTCCATGGTCACCAGGCCCAGCGCCCGCCCGTCCCGGTCCACCACGCCGGCCAGGTGGGCGGTGGCCCGGCGCATCGCGCCGAGGGCGTCGTCCAGCGGCAGGGCGCGCGGCACGGTGATGACGGGCCGCCACATGTCCGGGGGTACCGGCACGTCCGGCTCGTCCAGGTCGAGCATGTCCTTGACGTGGAGGTAGCCGAGGAAGCCGCCATGGGCACCGAGGACCGGGAAGCGCGAGTAGCCGGTGCGCACCGCCAGTTCCTCCACGTCGGCGGGCGTCGCCTTGGAGTCCACCGTGACGACCTCGCTCATCGGCAGCAGCACCTCGCTGACCGGGCGGCGTCCCAGCTCCAGGGCGTCCTCCAGGCGCTCCTGGGCCACCCGGCCCAGCAGTCCGGCGTCGTGGGCCTCCTCCACGAGGTGGCCCAGCTGCTCGCTGGTGTAGGCGGCCTCGACCTCGTCCTTGGGCTCGACCCCGAGCAGCCGCAGCAGCAGGTTGGCGAAGGCGTTCAGGAAGGCGATGAAGGGGTGCAGCGGCCGGGACATCGCCGCCAGCGGCGGGCCCAGCAGCAGCGCGGCGCGCTCGGGCGTGGCCAGGGCGATGTTCTTGGGCACCATCTCGCCCAGCACCATGTGCAGGAAGACCACCAGGGCCAGGGCGATCACGTAGCCGAGGGGATGCACCAGCTGGTCCGGGACGCCGAAGGCGTCGAAGGGGCCCTCCAGCAGGTGGGCGACCGCCGGTTCGGCGAGCGCGCCGAGCAGCAGCGAGCAGACGGTGATGCCGAGTTGGGAGGCGGCGAGCATGGCGGAGACGTGCTCCAGCGCCCAGAGCACGGCCCGCGCGCGGCGGTTGCCGGTCCCGGCCAGCGGTTCCACCTGGCTGCGCCGGACCGAGATCAGGGCGAACTCGGCGCCGACGAAGAAGGCGTTGCCGAGCAGCAGCAGGAGCGAGGCGACGATCTGCAGGGCGCCGGTCACCGTCGTCCCTCCCGGTGGTCGCGCAGCGGGTGACGGACGATCAGGACCCGTTCCGTGCGATGGCGTTCGATCTCCAGCGCGGTGAGCGACCACCCCGGCAGCTCGGCGGTGTCACCGGGCGCGGGCAGCCGTCCGAGCAGGTCGGCCAGGAGTCCGGCGACCGTCTCGTAGGGGCCCGCGGGGGCGTGCAGGCCGATGGACTCCAGCAGGTCCACCCGGCACCGCCCGTCGGCCTCGTAGGCCGGCTGCCCCTCCACGGGGGCGACCGCGCGCAGCTCGGGCAGGTCGTCCGGGTCGTGCTCGTCGAGCACCTCGCCGACCATCTCCTCGACGATGTCCTCGAGCGTGGCCACGCCCGCCGTACCGCCGTACTCGTCGATGACGACGGCGAGTTGCTGGCGTCGGCGCAGCAGCTCCAGCAGCCGTTCGGCGGGCAGCGTCTCCGGGACGAGCAGCGGCTCGGCGGCGATGGCGGCCACAGCCGTCCGGTCGCGCTGGTCGTGCGGGACGCCGAGGGCGTCCTTGAGCGTGACGGTGCCGACCACGTCGTCGATGGACCCGCGGTAGACCGGGAAGCGGGACAGCCCGGTGGCCCGGGTCAGGTTGAGCACGTCGGCCGCCGTCGCGGTGTGCTCCAGCGCGCTGACGGCCACCCGCGGGGTCATCACGCTCTCGGCGGTGAGCTCGCCGAGTCCCAGCGCGCGCACGAACAGGTCGGCGGTGTCCGACTCGAGTGAGCCCTCGACGGCGGAGTGCCGGGCGAGCGAGATCAGCTCCTCGGCGCTGCGGGCGGAGGCGAGTTCGTCCTGCGGCTCGATCCCGAAAGCGCGCACGACCCGGTTGGCGGCGCCGTTGCACAGCAGGATGACGGGGCGGCAGACCAGCGAGAACACGCGCTGCGGGGTGGCCACGGCCCGGGCCGTCTGCATCGGCCGGGAGATGGCCCAGTTCTTCGGCACCAGCTCGCCGACGACCATCTGCAGCACGGTGGCCGCGAGCATGCCGACCACGACGGCGACGCCGCGCGCGGCCCCGCCGAGGCCGATGTCGCGCAGCACCGGGGTGAGCAGGGTGCCCAGCGCCGGCTCGGCCAGCACGCCGACCAGCAGCGAGGTGATGGTGATGCCGAGCTGGGCGCCGGACAGCTCGTAGGAGAGGGTGCGCAGCGCGCGCAGGAGGCCCCGGGCGCGGCGGTCGCCGTCGGCGGCGGCCCGCACGACGCTGCCGCGGTCCACGGTGACCAGGGCGAACTCGGCGGCGACGAACAGGCCGTTGGCGAGGATCAGCAGTAGGGCGACGGCCAGGAGCAGCCATGCCGTGGAACTACTGTGAGGGTCCATAGGGGGGAGATCGTCTCCGGATCTGGTTTTAACCGTTCTTGGCAGAACGGCGTCTGAGTTTTGACCTGTCAGTGTACGGGCCGCTCGGTGGCGGTCCCCAGCAGGTCCACGCAGACGCGCAGTTCAGCGGTGTGGCGCAGGGCCTGCCTGCGCCCGGATCCGGGCTGGATGGCGACGACGGCGAGCGTGCCGCCGTCGGCGAGGTCGAGCACCGCCCAGGGATCGCCCGGGCCGAGGTGGACGCCGAGGATCTCGGCCCACGCCAGCCGGCGCCGGTGCAGGAAGTTGACGACGGTCAGCCCGTCCCGGTCGGCCCGCGCCCGGGGCCGCGCGAGCACCACCAGCACCAGTGCGAACAGCAGTCCGGCGACGCCGATGCCGACGCGGTCGTGGCGGTGCCAGTCGGCCGGACCGAGGTAGGCGATCACGGAGAAGAACAGCACCGAGACGACCGCCAGCCCCAGCAGCACGACCCGGGTCGCCACCGGCCGCCAGGTGCGCGGCAGGGACGGGAGCTCGGGACGGCGGCCGGGGCCGGTGGACATGACGTTCCCTCAGCAGGCGGACTACAGGCGGCAGGCGTGGATGTTGGTGACCAGGATGGCGCGCGCGCCGATGCTCCACAGGTCGTCCATGATCCGCTGAGCCTCCTTGCGCAGCACCATCGCCCGGACCGCGACCCAGCCCTCGCTGTGCAGCGGGGACACGGTCGGCGACTCCAGCCCCGGGGTGAGCGCGACCGCCTCGTGGACGCGCTCGGCCCGGATGTCGTAGTCCATCATCACGTACCGACGGGCCACCAGGACACCCTGCAGACGGCGCAGGAACTGGTCCACCGCCGGGTCCTCCTCGGCACCGACGGGGCGGATCACCACGGCGTCGGAGACCAGGATCGGGTCGCCGAAGACCTCCATGCCGGCGTTGCGCAGGCTGGTCCCGGTCTCCACGACGTCCGCGATCACGTCGGCCACGCCCAGCTGCACGGCGGTCTCCACCGCGCCGTCGAGCTTGGTGACCTCAGCGGTGACCCCGTGCTCGGCCAGGTGCTGCCTGACCAGCCCGGTGTAGGAGGTGGCGATGCGGCGGCCCTCCAGCTCCTTGACGCTGGACGCCACCCCGGGCGGGCCGGCGAAGCGGAAGGTGGAGCCGGCGAAGCCGAGGGAGAGCACCTCCTCGGCGTTGGCCTCGGAGTCCAGCAGCAGGTCCCGGCCGGTGAAGCCGACGTCGAGCCGCCCGGAGCCGACGTAGATCGCGATGTCGCGGGGGCGGAGGTAGAAGAACTCGACGTTGTTCTCCGGATCGACCAGCACCAGCTCCTTGGAGTCCTTGCGCTGGCGGTAGCCGGCCTCATGGAGCATCGCCGCCGCCGGCTCCGAGAGCGAACCCTTGTTGGGGACTGCGATGCGCAGCATCGTCCTTGCCTTCCTGTCCTGTGCCTGACGGTGGGTCAGACGGGGATCGAACGGGGTCACAACGAAAGCGGGGCACCGAAACGGCTCGGTGCCCCGCTGACCAGATCTCGCGGGGTGCTACAGATGCGCGTAGACGTCCTCCAGGGTGAGGCCGCGGGCGACCATCATCACCTGGAGGTGGTAGAGCAGCTGGGAGATCTCCTCGGCGGTCCGCTCACCGGACTCGTGCTCGGCGGCCATCCACACCTCGGCGGCCTCCTCGACCACCTTCTTGCCGATGGCGTGCACGCCCGCCTGCACCAGCTCGGCGGTGCGCGAACCGGGCTCGCCTGCGGCGGCCTTCTGCTGGAGCTCCGCGAAGAGCTCGTCGAATGTCTTGAGCGCCATGATGGCCCTACCCTACGTGGTTCTCTCCCGCCCCCAGGTGACGGTCCAGGGACTGGACGCCTACGGCACGGGGAACGGACTAGCGGACCAGAAGCGCGGTCGTCAGGGCGGCGGTCGCCGCCTCGTAGCCCTTGTCCTCCTTGGAGCCGGGCAGCCCGGCCCGGTCCACCGCCTGCTGCTCGTCGTCGCAGGTGAGCAGCCCGAATCCGACCGGCACGCCGGTGTTCACGGACACCTGCGTCAGCCCGAGGGTCGCCGCCTCGCACACGTAGTCGAAGTGTGGCGTCCCGCCCCGGATGACGACGCCCAGCGCGACGACCGCGTCGTAGCCGCGGTCGGCGTAGGCCTTCGCCACGACGGGCAGCTCGTAGCTGCCCGGCACGCGGACCAGGACGGAGTCGGTGACCCCGTACTCCTTGAGCGCCTTCTCCGCCCCGGCGATCAGCCCGTCCATGACGGTCACGTGCCAGGACGAGGCGATCACAGCCACCTTCAGCCCGCTCGCGTCGACGACGTCGAGCTTGGGAGCTCCCTCACCACTCACTTCGGATTCCTTCTTCTCGTTGATCAGGTTGCACTCTCCCCAGGGGCGCGGGGAACTGCGCGAGCAACACACCCCTCGCGGAGGTTCGTCCCGCAGACGCGGTCGGACCTCCCCGGGTGGTGGGCTGGTCCCGCGGTTCCCCGCGCCCCTGACGGGGGTGCACGGCTAGGCGAGCCAGGGGAGGTCGTGGCCCATGCGGTCGCGCTTCGTGCGCAGGTAGCGCACGTTGTGTTCGCCGACCGTCGTGGGCAGGGGCTCGCGGGCGGTGATCTTGATGCCCTCGGCCTCCAGCGCCGCGCCCTTGTCGGGGTTGTTGGTCAGCAGGCGGATCGAGCGCACCCCGAGATCGGCCAGCATGCCCGCCGCCGCGCTGTAGTCCCGGGAGTCGGCCGGCAGCCCCAGCTCCAGGTTGGCGTCCACCGTGTCGTGGCCGGCCTCCTGCAGCTGATAGGCCTTCAACTTCCGCACCAGGCCGATGCCGCGGCCCTCGTGGCCGCGCAGGTAGAGGACGATGCCCCGGCCCTCCTCCGCGATGCGGTCCATCGCCTCGGCGAGCTGCGGGCCGCAGTCGCAGCGCAGCGAGCCGAAGACGTCGCCGGTCAGGCACTCCGAGTGGATCCGGACCAGCACCTCGTCCGCGTCGTCCACCTCCCCGGTCACCAGCGCCACGTGCTCGACGCCGTCCGGCTCGCTCACGTACCCGTACGCCCGGAACGCGCCGTGCGTGGTCGGCAGCGCCGTCTCCGCGGCCCGGACGACCCGGCGCTCGCGCTCCCGGCGGAACTCGATCAGGTCCTCGATCGAGACGAGCGCCAGCCCGTGCAGGTTCGCGAACTCCCGCAGCTGGGGCAGGCGCGCCATGGTGCCGTCCGGGTTGGCGATCTCGCAGATCACCGCGGCCGGGCGCAGGCCCGCCAGGCGGCACAGGTCCGGGCCGGCCTCGGTGTGGCCGGGGCGTTCCAGCACGCCGCCCGGCCGGGCCCGCAGCGGGAACACGTGGCCGGGGCGCACGAACTGATCGGGCGTCGACCGCGGGTCGGCCAGCAGGCGGATGGTCCTGGCCCGGTCCGCCGCCGAGATGCCCGTGGTCGTGCCCTCGGCCGCGTCCACCGACACCGTGAAGGCGGTCCGCATGGACTCGGTGTTCCGGCCGACCATCTGCTCCAGCTCCAACCGGTCCACGTCCTCACCCACCATGGGGACGCAGATCAGGCCCCGAGCCTCGCGCATCATGAACGCGACCAGCTCGGACGTGGCCAGCTCGGCGGCGAAGACGAGGTCGCCCTCGTTCTCGCGGTTCTCGTCGTCGACGACCACGACGGGCCGTCCGGCCGCCAGGTCGGCGACCGCGCGTTCGATGCGGTCGAGGCTCATGCCGCTGCTCCCTGCGGAAGGGCCGTGCGCTGCCACCAGCTGCGCATGCCGAGGATGACCAGGACGAAGTAGACGACGTAGATCAGACCGGAGAAGGCCAGCCCGCTGTTGAAGGCCAGCGGCACGCCCACCAGGTCCACGGCCAGCCAGGCGAACCAGAACTCGACCCAGCCGCGGCCCTGTGCGTACATCGCGGCCAGCGTGCCGACGAACAGGTAGGCGTCCGCCCACGGGGACCAGGAGAGGTTGTAGGCCTGGAACAGCTCGGCCACGCCCACCGTGCCGACGGCGGTGAAACCCACCAGCCAGGCCCGCTCGGTCCAGCTCGCGAAGCGCACGGCTATGTCGCCCTGGCGCTGCCGTCCGCGCTGCCACTGGAACCAGCCCCACAGCGAGACGGCGATGACGATGAGCTGCTTGCCCACGCCGCCGCTCAGGTGGGCCGAGGAGTAGGCCGCCACCAGCACCAGCCCGGACAGCAGCTGCACCGGCCAGCTGATCACGGACCGCCGCCAGCCCAGCGCCAGCGCGCCCAGGCCGAGCAGGTTGCCGATCATGTCGGACCACTTGATGGACTCGCCGAAGGCGGTGAAGGCCACGGAGTTGAGGTCGTCGATGAAGCTCATGGTGCGTCAGACTCCCGTCGATGCGCTGGGGTTGGCGGCGGTGCCGGTCGAGTGGCCGAGGAGCCGCTCGACGTACTTGGCCAGGACGTCGACCTCGAGGTTGACCGGCTCGCCGGGCTGCTTGAGGCCGAGGGTGGTGTGCGCGAGGGTGGCCGGGATCAGGCTCACCGTGAACGAGTCGGCACCGGCCTCCACCACCGTCAGGCTCACGCCGTCCACGGTGATCGACCCCTTGTCGACCAGGTACCGGGACAGCTCGGCCGGCAGGCTGAAACGCAGCACCTCCCACTGGGGATTCCCGTCCGCGCCGGGCTCGCCGGGGCTGCGCTCCAGCAGCGTCGCGGTGCCGTCGACATGGCCCTGGACCAGGTGTCCGCCGAGGCGGGCGCCGAGCGCCATCGCGCGCTCCAGGTTGACCTTCGAGCCGGGGACGAGCGCGCCCAGCGAGGACCGCTTCAGCGTCTCCGCCATCACGTCCGCGCTGAACTCGCCCGGACGGGCCGCCAGTTCGGCGTCGGTGTCGAGGACCGTGAGACAGACGCCGTTGACGGCGATGGACTGGCCCTCGCGGGCGTCCTGGGTGGTGATCGGGCCGCGCAGGCGAATGCGGGAGGAGTCTCCCAGGTCCTCGATGGAGAGGACTTCGCCGAGCTCTTCGATGATTCCCGTGAACACTGACCCTCCGTGCCTCAAGCGCTGCCTCAGCGCGGGCTCCGGGGGTTCTCGGGAGAGAGACCGCAGACGTGGTGCACGGGCCGGACAGGACGCCCACTGCGGACGCCCGCGCTGCTGGAGCGGGACGGCCGCCGTGGCGGACCACGGCCCGACGTCTGCCGCGCACTGCCTCCCATCCGGACTTTCACCGTCGGTCCAGGAATTTCACCTGGTCAACCGACCGCTGGAGGCGGCCGGGTCGCGGACTGTAACCGCCGGTTCGGAATTACACCGACCCCGGAGTGCGCAAACGTCGTTACTGCTGCCCAACAGTCTGCCACGCCGGACCATTCCCGGATCAATGTGGGCTCGGTCACGCGCCGCTCGCGGCGGCCCCCGGCTGGACGAGTCCGCTCTCGTAGGCGAGCACCACCAACTGCGTCCGGTCGCGGGCGCCGACCTTCAGAAGTGCCCTGCTGACATGGGTTTTGACGGTCAGTGGGCTGACCGCGAGCTGCTCGGCTATCTCGTCGTTGGTCGCCCCGGTGGCGACCAGGGCGACGATCTCGCGCTCCCGGTCGGTCAGCACCGAGAGGGCGGCCGGGTCCGGGCGCGGGCGCTCGGCGGGCTGCTCCAGGAAGCGGGCGATCAGCCCCTTGGTGGCGGCCGGGGACAGCAGCGCCTCACCGCGGGCCACGACGCGGATGGCGTCGAGCAGCACGTCGGGTTCGGCGCCCTTGCCCAGGAAGCCCGAGGCGCCGGCGCGCAACGCCTGGAACACGTACTCGTCCACCTCGAACGTCGTCAGCACCAGCACCCGGACGTCGCCCAGATCCGGGCAGCCGGTGATCTGCCGGGTGGCGCCGAGCCCGTCGAGGCCGGGCATCCGGATGTCCATGAGCACCACGTCGGCCTGCTGCTCGCGGGCCAGCCGCACCGCCTCGTGGCCGTCGCCCGCCTCGCCGACCACGGTGAGGTCGGGAGCGGAGTCCACCAGGACCCGCAATCCGGCTCGGACGAGGGCCTGGTCGTCGGCGAGCACCACACGGACCGTCATCCGCGCGCACCTCCCGCCAGCGCGTAGGGCAGTTCCACGGCGACCCGGAAGCCGCCCCCCGCGCGGTGGCCCGCGCGGAAGCTGCCGCCGACCGAGGCGGCGCGCTCGCGCATGCCGATGATGCCGTAGCCGCTGCCCTCCCCCGGCTGCCCGCCGGGGTCGGCCGGGCCGTCGTCCTCGACCTCCAGGCGCAGCCGGTCGGTGCGGTAGGCGAGCCGCAGCCGGGCCGCACCGGTCCCGGCGTGCTTGCGGACGTTGGTCAGCGACTCCTGGACGACCCGGTACGCGGTCAGGTCCACAGCCGCCGGGATCTCCCGCGGCTCCCCCTCGACCTGCTGATCCACCGTCAACCCGGAGCGGCGGAAGGACTCCAGCAGTTCCGGCAGCCGGTCCAGACCCGGCGTGGGCTCGTGCGGGGCTGCGTCGCTCTCGTCGCCCTGCCGCAACACGGCGACCGTGGCACCGAGTTCGGCCAGCGCCGAGCGGCCCGCCTGGCGCACCTGTGCCAGTGCCTCGCGGGCGGCGTCCGGCTGGCTCGCCAGGACGTGGGAGGCCACGCCGGCCTGGATGTTGATCAGCGCGATGTGGTGGCCCACGATGTCGTGCAGCTCGCGCGCGATGCGCAGCCGCTCCTCGGCGACCCGGCGGCGCGCCTCTTCCTCGCGGGTGTGCTCGGCCCGCCGGGCCCGCTCCTCGATGGCGGCGACGAAGGCCCGTCGGCTGCGCACCGCCTCGCCCACGGCGACCGCCACGGCGATCCAGGCGAAGGCGACGGCGTTGACGGTGCGGTCCCAGGGCTCGGGCGAGAGCGCCATGCTGGTGACGCCCAGGGTCAGCACGCACACCCCGCCGGTGGCGAGCGCCAGCCGACGGTCCACCACGGAGCACACGGTGTAGACGGCGAGGGCGGCCCCGAACAGGATCGGTCCGCGCACCGGGCCGACGACCATGTAGCCGAGCGTCGCGGCCACCGTCACCGCCGCCACCACCAAGGGGTGGCGGCGCCGCCAGACCAGCGGCAGGTACACCAACAGGCCCGCCACACTGAGCACTTCGGAGGGGTCGAAGTCGGACCAGGCCTGCTGCGGGTGGTGCGCCACCGGCGCCAGGAGGGTGGCCAGGTACAGCGCGAGGGCCAGCAGCCCGTCGGCCCAGTAGGGATGGACCCGGGCCAGGGTGCGGGCGCGGCGAAGAATCTCCATGTCAGGAGGCAGTTAACCGCATCCGGGTGTACGCGGCGTAAGGATCCCATGAAGGGGGGCGGGGTCAGTGACGCTCCGCCTTGGCCACGCGAGGGGTGGTCTGCTCGGGCGTCGACTTCGCGAAGGCGACCACCTGGACGCTGCCGCCTGCGGGCACGTCCTCGGCGAAGGCGACGGTGTGCTCGACCACCTTGCCGCTGGAGTCGACGAAGTCCACCTGGACGGCGTAGGACGCGGTCTTGGCACTGCTGTTGGTGATGTGCAGCACGACCGCCCGCCGCCCGCTGGTGGAGGCCGTGGGCAGGCCCTGTACCCGGACGTCGGCGAGGGCGTTGCCGCGGCCGCTCACCCCGGACAGGACGGCGGACGCCGACGCGCTCGCGGAGGCCAGCTGCGCGGAGGCCTTGGACGCCAGCGCCTCCGCGCTCGCCTTCATCGCCGCCGCCTCGTCGGTGCCCGAGGGGTGCGCCGCCGCCAGCGAGGCGGCCGCGGACTGCAGGGCGGAGGCGTCGGCCCGCAGCGTG
>NZ_JBHSQJ010000021.1:0-75332 GCF_042658505.1 Streptacidiphilus monticola
GCGGAGGCGGCCGCCGCCGCGCCGGACCCGGATCCCGCGCCGACCGCAGCCACGGCGGACCCGGTCGGCCGGCCGCCCAAGCGGGGGCTGCTGGCCCGGCTGCGCGGAGCCGAGCCGGGCCCGTCCGACGTCCTCGCGGGGAGCGCGACCTGGTTCGGCGCCGGCCGCACGCCGCCGCTGACCGTCGTCTTCAGCCACGGGTACTGCCTCAACGAGGACTGCTGGCACTTCCAGCGCGAGGCCTTCCGCTCCGGCCTCCGGCTCGTCTTCTGGGACCAGCGCAGCCACGGGCGCTCCGAACGCGGCCGCAGCTACCTCGCCGGGGAGCCCGCCTCCATCGACCAGCTCGGCGGCGACCTCAAGGCCGTCATCGACGCCCTCGCGCCCACCGGCCCGCTCGTGCTGGTCGGGCACTCGATGGGCGGGATGACGGTGATGGCCCTGGCCGACCAGCACCCCGAGCTCTTCGCCGAGCGGGTGGCCGGCGTCGCCCTGTTGGGGACCACGGCGGGCGGCTGGAGCGAGGTCACCCTGGGGCTGGGCGGCCTCGGGGCCAAGCTGTTCCACCGGCTGAGCCCGGGCGTGGTCAAGGCGCTGGGCCGACAGCGGGCCCTGGTCGAACGCGGCCGCAGACTCAGCAGCGAGCTGACCGCCGCCGTCTACGACACCTTCTCCTTCGGGTCCGACGACATCGACCCGGCCCTCGCGCGCTTCGCCCGGCGGATGCTGGAGGCCACGCCGATCGACGTCGTCGCCGAGTTCTACCCGGTGTTCCCGGCGCACGACAAGCTCGCCGCGCTGCCCGTGCTGCACGGCATCCCGACCCTGGTCATGGGCGGCACGGCCGACCTGCTGACCCCCTCCTCGCACAGCGAGGCCATGGCCGAGGCGCTGCCCGACGCGGAGCTGGAGATCCTGCCCGGCACCGGGCACCTGCTGATGCTGGAGCGCCCGGACCGGGTCAACGCCGCACTCGCGCGCCTGCTCGTGCGGGCCGCCGCCCGCACCGGGTCCCCGCTGCCCGCCTACGTCAACGAGCTCGCGCAGGAAGGTCACTGATGCCCCACCAGACTCTCGCCGTCCCGGACGCCGCGTCCATGACGCGGCTCGGCCGCAGCCTGGCGCAGCTGCTGCGCCCCGGGGACCTGGTGCTGCTCTCCGGCGAGCTGGGTGCGGGCAAGACCACGCTGACCCGCGGCATGGGCGAGGGCCTGGGCGTCCGCGGCGCGGTGACCTCGCCGACGTTCGTCATCGCCCGCGTCCACCCGTCGCTGCGCGGCGGCCCGGCGCTGGTCCATGTGGACGCCTACCGGCTGAACGGGGGACTGGACCAGATGGAGGACCTGGACCTGGACGCCGAACTGACCGAGTCGGTGGTCGTCGTGGAGTGGGGCGAGGGCAAGGTCGAGGGCCTCGCCGACTCCCGCCTGGAGGTCCGCATCCGCCGGGCCGTCGGAGGTGACGCACCGTCAGGTGACGCGGTCGCGGAGGACGACGCCGACCCGCGGACGGTCACCCTCACGGGTGTCGGCCCCCGCTGGGAGGACGCCGAAACGGAGCTCAAGGGCCTGCGGCTGTTGTGATTCCGACGCCGTGTCGGAATCATGGGGGCATGGCAGAGATGGCAGAGCCAGAGCCCGAGGCCGACGAGGTGCCCGTCGCCGAGCTGCTCGCCGCGGCCGCGGCGGCGCGGCGCCTGTGCACGCCCCCCTCCGGGGAGGAGAGCGACGACCCCCTCCTGCCCGCGGACGAGAACGCCGCCGCATAACGCCCCGCTTGGCGGCGCAGCCGCCAGGGGCGCGGGGAACTGCGCGACCAGCCCAGCACCCGCGGAGGTCCGGCCCCCACGTGCGGGACGAACCTCCTGGGTGGTGTGTTGCCCCCGCAGCTGCTCCTCGCGGACGAGAACGCTGCCGCATCACGCCCCGCTTGGCGGCGCAGCCGCCAGGGGCGCGGGGAACTGCGCGACCAGCCCAGCACCCGCGGAGGTCCGGCCCCCACGTGCGGGACGAACCTCCTGGGTGGTGTGTTGCCCCCGCAGCTGCTCCTCGCGGACGAGAACGCTGCCGCATCACGCCCCGCTTGGCGGCGCAGCCGCCAGGGGCGCGGGGAACTGCGCGACCAGCCCACCACCCGCGGAGGTCCGGCCCCCACGTGCGGGACGAACCTCCCCGGGTGGTGTGTTGCCCCCGCAGCTGCTCCTCGCGGACGAGAACGCTGCCGCATCACGCCCCGCTTGCGGCGCAGCCGCCAGGGGCGCGGGGAACTGCGCGACCAGCAGCCCACCACTCGCGGAGGTCCGGCCCCCCGTGCGGGACGAACCTCCCTGGGTGGTGTGCTGCTGCTCGCGCAGTTCCCCGCGCCCCTGGCGGGGCCTTCGGCCCCCTGGCGGGNCCCTGGCGGCTGCGCCGCCTGACGGGGGCGCGGCTACGGGACGACGATCACCTTGGTGTCGTAGGGCGCGAAAGCGAACAGCGCCGCGCTGTCCGCGACGGTCTCGCGGATGCCGCCGGTCTTCTTGTTCGGGTCGGGGACAGGGGTCGCGCCGTCCACCGCCGCGCTGAAGCCGACCGCCACGCCGCCCGACGTGGCGAACAGCACGCCGTTCTTGATCAGGGCGCCGTCCGACCCCGTGTAGGGGCCCGCGTTGACGTGGAACACCTGGTAGCTGCCCACCGCCGGGGCGACCGTCCCCGGCTGCACCGTGAAGGTCCGGTCCTGCTTCGGGTTCGCGGGGTCCACCAACCAGATCCGCTTCGCGGACAGCGAGTACACCACCCGCTTGCCCGTCCCCGAGTTCGCCGGGATCGCCGGAACCGCCTTCGACGAGGCGCCCGCGCTCGTGGAAGGGGACGCTCCCGCCCGGGCCGGGGCTGTCGCCACCGTCCCGCCGATCGGCGTGCTGGTGTCCGCCGAGCTCCGCGCCTGGGCGGCGAGGACGCCGACCGCGGCCAGGGCCGCGGCCGTCAACAGGGTGACGGCGCCACCGGTGCCGAACTTCGCCACGGCTCCTCCTGCGGGGGCTCTTACCTTCCGGCGTGTGAGATCAGCTTCTCATCCTCCCATCCCGGCTCCGCGCCGGGACGCGCGTCCGGGAACCCCGCCGGCACGCTCTAACCTGGACGGGTGCTGCTGCTTGCCTTCGACACCGCGACCCCCGCCGTCACCGCCGCCGTGCTGGACACGGAGACCGGGCGGGTGCTCGCCGCGGCCGACCGGATCGACGCCCGTCGGCACGGCGAGCTGCTGCTCCCCACCGTCGACGAGGTGCTGGGCGAGGTCGGGGTGACGAAGCATCAGCTCGGCGCGGTCGTGACCGGCACCGGACCGGGGCCCTACACGGGCCTGCGCGTCGGGCTCGCCACCGCCGCCACACTCGGGCACGCGCTGGGCATCCCCGCCTACGGCATCTGCACCCTGGACGGCATCGCCCACGCCGCGCACCTGCAGCGCGTCGACGGTCCCTTCGTCGTGGCGACCGACGCCCGGCGCAAGGAGGTCTACTGGGCCGTCTACGACGCGGACGGCGTCCGCACCGAGGGCCCGAGCGTCGACCGTCCCGCCGACATCGCCGAGCGGGTCGCCGGGCTGACGGCCGTCGGCGCGGGCGCGCTGCTCTACCCCGACACCTTCCCGCGTGCGCTGCCGGAGCCGGCCCACCAGTCCGCGGCCGCGCTGGCGCTGCTCGCCGCCCGGCGGCTCGCCGCGGGTGAGGAGCTGGAGGCCCCGCTCCCGCTCTACCTGCGGCGGCCGGACGCCGAGGTGCCGAAGAACTACAAGACGGTGCTGCCCGCATGATCGTGCTGCGCGAGATGCGCTGGTGGGACATCGAGCCCGTGCTGGAGCTGGAACGGGAGCTGTTCCCCGAGGACGCCTGGTCCCCGGCCATGTTCTGGTCCGAGCTCGCCGACGCCCGGCACCCGCGGGCCACCCGGTGGTACACCGTCGCTGAGGATCTGTCGGCCGGCGGCCGCATCGTCGGTTACGCGGGGCTGATGGCCGTCGCCCGCGAGGGCGACGTGCAGACCATCGCGGTCGCCCGGGAGCACTGGGGCACCGGCCTCGGCGCCCGGCTGCTGACCCGGCTGGTGACCCAGGCCGCCCAGGCCGACTGCACCGACCTGCTGCTGGAGGTCCGGGTCGACAACGAACGGGCCCAACGGCTGTACGAGCGCTTCGGGTTCGAGCCCGTGGGCATCCGCCGCAACTACTACCAACCCTCCGGGACGGACGCCCTGGTGATGCGGCTGGAGAAGCCGCAGCCGCACGAGGAGGCGTTCGGGGACGACACTGAGGAAGGCCGCCGCGATGGCTGACGAACCGCTGGTGCTCGGCATCGAGACCTCCTGCGACGAGACCGGCGTCGGCATCGTCCGCGGGACCACCCTGCTCGCGGACGCGGTCGCGTCCAGCGTCGAGGAGCACGGGCGCTTCGGCGGCGTCGTGCCCGAGATCGCCAGCCGGGCGCACCTGGAGGCGATGGTCCCCACCGTGCAGCGGGCGCTGGACGAGGCCGGGATCAAGGCGAGCGACCTCGACGGCATCGCCGTCACCGCCGGACCCGGCCTGGCCGGCGCGCTGCTGGTCGGCGTCAGCGCCGCCAAGGCCTACGCCTACGCGCTCGGCAAGCCGCTCTACGGCGTCAACCACCTGGCCTCGCACATCTGCGTGGACCAGCTGGAGCACGGCCGGCTGCCCGAGCCGACGATGGCCCTGCTGGTCTCCGGCGGGCACTCCTCGCTGCTGCTGACCGAGGACATCACCAGCGACATGCGCTCCCTCGGCGCGACCATCGACGACGCGGCGGGTGAGGCCTTCGACAAGGTGGCCCGGCTGCTGAACCTCGGCTTCCCCGGCGGCCCGGTGATCGACCGCTACGCGAAGGAGGGCGACCCGGCCGCGATCGCCTTCCCGCGCGGGCTGACCGGGTCCAAGGACCCCGCCTACGACTTCTCCTTCTCCGGCCTGAAGACCGCCGTGGCGCGCTGGGTCGAGGCGAAGCGGCGGGCCGGCGAGGACGTCCCGATCCGCGACGTCGCCGCGTCCTTCCAGGAGGCGGTGACCGACGTGCTCACCCGCAAGGCGGTCCGGGCCTGCAAGGACAACGGCGTGGACCACCTGATGATCGGCGGCGGCGTCGCGGCCAACTCCCGGCTGCGGGCGATGGCGCAGGAGCGCTGCGACCGGGCGGGCATCACGCTGCGCGTGCCGCGGCCCAAGCTGTGCACCGACAACGGCGCGATGGTCGCTGCTCTCGGCGCGGAGATGGTCCGGCGCGACCGCGCCCCTTCGGCGCTCGGCCTGTCCGCGGACTCGTCCCTGCCGGTGACGGAGACCCATGTCCCGGCGGACCACGACGCCTTGCACCGCCATGCCGAGCACGGTTAAGGCTCGGCAGGATCGGTGAGAATCCGTCACAACCCGGTCCGAACTGGGAACTTCCCGGGAATGCGCCGTGTCTCCCAGGGTGTGATCAAACCCCTCGCCGTCGTCGCGCTGGCGGCCGCGGGCGCCGTCGCGCTCAGCGGCTGCTCCGGCTCCGCGACCCCGAAGCCGTCCCTCCCGTCCCCCGCCGTCTCCCCGGGAGGCGGCGGCGACCAGGGAGGAGGAGCGGTCCCCGTGGTCAACGGCGGCACGCCCTCGGCCGCGCTCTGGGCCAAGTGGGGGCTCAAGCCGCTCGCCGTCGCGCCCCCGCCGCCCGCCGTGCCCCCGATCCGGCTGAGCCGCTCCGGGAAGGTGCCGGTGATCTCGGACGTGCCGACCCGGCAGAAGATCGTCTTCATCACCATCGACGACGGGGCCGAGAAGGACCCCCGATTCGTGCAGATGATGCGGGACCTGCGGGTGCCGTTCACGATGTTCCTGACCCGGGACATCATCAAGAACGACTACGCCTACTTCAAGCCGCTCCAGGCGCTGGGCAACAGCATCCAGAACCACACCCTGAGCCACCCGGTGATGCCCTCGCTGTCGCTCTCCGCGCAGAAGGCGCAGATCTGCGGCGACGAGCAGACGCTGCGTCAGCAGTACGGCACCACGCCCTACCTGTTCCGCCCGCCGTACGGGGCGGGCGCGTACACGGCGAACCTGAACGCCGCGGTGCAGGCCTGCGGGCCGCGCGCGATCGTGCTGTGGCGGGAGTCCATGCAGATCAAGGGCCTGCAGTACCAGGACCCGAAGAAGCAGCTGCACCCGGGCGACATCATCCTGGCCCACTTCCGCGGCCCCTCCGAACTACGGGGGGAGACCATGGTCCACATGTTCCAGAACCTGCTCCGCCGGATCGAGGAGCAGGGCTTCGCGGTGGCCCGGCTGGACGACTACGTCGCCCCGCCGTCGGCGGCGACCGGCTGACCGAGCAGCATCACCGGCGCGCCGTCCGCCCGGGTCAGGAAGACCGTGCAGGAGTGCGGGCCCTCCGGCTTCACCTTGCGGCGCAGCTCCTCCGGCTCGACGGCGGAGCCCCGCTTCTTGACGGTGAGCGTGCCGACGCCGCGCTCGCGCAGGATCGCCTTGAGCCGCTTGAGGTTGAACGGCAGGGTGTCGGTGATCTCGTAGGCGGTGGCCCAGGGGGTGGGCCGGAGTTGATCGGCCGTCAGATAGGCGATGGTCGGGTCGATCAGCGTGGCGCCCAGCTCGGCGGCGACCTCGGCGACGAGGTGGGCGCGGATGACCGCGCCGTCGGGCTCGAAGAGGAAGCGCCGCACGGGACCTGACGGCGGGTCGGGCAGCGTCCCGCCGGTGAGGCTGGCCCCGGCGGGCAGCAGCGTGGCGCGGTGCGGCTGCGCGGCCTCGGTGCCGAACCAGAGCGCGGCCTCCTTCACGTCGCCCTGCTCGGACACCCACTCCGCCTCGGCGTCCTCGGGGACGGCCTCGTGCGGGATCCCGGGGGCCACCTTGAGCGCGGCGAAGGGCGTGGTGCGGGCGGCCCCGACCGCCCAGGAGAGCGGCGGGGAGTAGGCCTCCGGATCGAAGATCCGGCCCCGCCCGGAGCGGCGGGCGGGGTCGACGAAGACGGCGTCGAAGCCGGCCAGGTCCACCTCGGTGACGTCGGCGCGGAGTTGGGTGATCCGGTCCTGCAGCCCCAGCGCGGCGGCGTTCGCCTCGGCGACCGCGCAGGTGAGCTCGTCCCGGTCGACGGCGAGCACCTCGATGCCGGCCCGGGCGAGGGCGAGGGCGTCGCCGCCGACGCCCGAGCAGAGGTCCGCGACGCGCCGGACGCCCAGCCCCGCCATCCGCGCGGCCCGCCAGGCGGCGACCGCGGACCGGGTGGACTGCTCGACGCCGTGCGGGGTGAAGTACATGCGACCGGCGTCGGGCCCGAACTTGGCCCCGGCGCGGGCCCGGAGGTTCGCCTGCTCGAGCGCCGCGCGCACCAGCTCCGGCCCGAAGTCCCGGCGCAGCCGGGTCGCCACCGCCAACTCGGTGCCCGGCCGGTACTCGCCGACCGCGTCGAGCACGGCCTGACCTTCGGCGGTCAGCAGGGCACGAAAGCTCTCGATCTCCACAGACAGAACCATGCACCATCCCCCAGGGGCGCGAGGATCCCACCCTTCGGGCGGGAGGTGCCCCAACCGAGCAACCCACCACGCGGGGGAGGTTCGTCCCCATGTGCGGGACGAACCTCCGTGGGTGGGGGGTTGCTCGCGCAGTGGGGATCCCCGCGCCCCCAAGGGGTGCGCCACGCGCATTGGCACTCTGGTTGACTGAGTGCTAAGCGACGCATACTGTCGTCGTTAGCACTCTCCGAGGGAGAGCGCTAAGCGTGACAGTGGCTGGTCCGGCACCGCGACGACGGGTCTGCTGCGCGTCCACGCTCATCAGACATGAAACCCCGCGAGATCTCCGAAGGGGGAGGTCGGATCGTGACGACCACCAGCTCCAAGGTTGCCATCAAGCCGCTCGAGGACCGGATCGTGGTCCAGCCGCTCGACGCGGAGCAGACCACCGCCTCTGGCCTGGTCATTCCGGACACCGCCAAGGAGAAGCCCCAGGAGGGCGTCGTCCTGGCCGTCGGCCCGGGCCGCTTCGAGGACGGTCAGCGCCTGCCGCTCGACGTCAAGGTCGGCGATGTCGTGCTCTACAGCAAGTACGGCGGCACCGAGGTCAAGTACAACGGCCAGGAGTACCTGGTCCTCTCGGCCCGCGACGTGCTCGCGATCGTCGAGAAGTAAGACCACCAGCTGATCCTCCATCAGCTCACCGACGCTGACCGCAGAGTCGTGACCCGCCCCGGGCACCCGTAACGGGGCCCGGGGCGCGGTTGTTCGAGAGGGAAACCCGAAAAGCCATGGCGAAGACCCTTCAGTTCGACGAGGACGCCCGCCGCTCGCTGGAGCGCGGCGTCAACAAGCTGGCCGACACGGTCAAGGTGACGATCGGCCCCAAGGGCCGCAACGTCGTCATCGACAAGAAGTTCGGCGCCCCGACCATCACCAACGACGGCGTGACCATCGCCCGTGAGGTGGAGCTCGAGGACGCCTACGAGAACCTTGGCGCGCAGCTCGTCAAGGAGGTCGCCACCAAGACCAACGACGTCGCGGGTGACGGCACCACCACCGCCACCGTGCTGGCCCAGGCCCTGGTGAACGAGGGTCTGCGCAACGTCGCCGCCGGTGCCGGCCCGGCCGGTCTCAAGCGCGGTATCGACGCCGCCGTCAAGGCCGTCGCCGAGCACCTGCTCTCCGTCGCCCGTCCGATCGAGGGCAAGGAGGACATCGCCGCCGTCGCCGCGCTGTCCGCCCAGGACCCGCAGGTCGGCGAGCTGATCGCCGAGGCCATGGACAAGGTGGGCAAGGACGGTGTGATCACCGTCGAGGAGTCCAACACCTTCGGCCTGGAGCTCGAGTTCACCGAGGGCATGCAGTTCGACAAGGGCTACCTGTCCCCGTACTTCGTCACGGACGCCGACCGCCAGGAGGCCGTCCTCGACGACCCGTACATCCTGATCAACCAGGGCAAGATCTCCTCGATCCAGGACCTGCTGCCGCTGCTGGAGAAGGTCCTCCAGGCCGGCGCCAGCAAGCCGCTGCTGATCATCGCCGAGGACGTGGACGGCGAGGCGCTGTCCACCCTGGTCGTCAACAAGATCCGCGGCACCTTCAACGCCGTCGCGGTGAAGGCCCCGGGCTTCGGCGACCGCCGCAAGGCCATGCTGCAGGACATCGCCGTGCTGACCGGCGCCACCGTCATCGCCGAGGAGGTCGGCCTCAAGCTCGACCAGGTCGGCCTGGACGTGCTGGGCACCGCCCGCCGCGTGACCGTCACCAAGGACGACACCACGATCGTCGACGGCGCGGGCGCGTCGGACGAGGTCGCCGGCCGGGTCGCGCAGATCAAGGCCGAGATCGAGGCCACGGACTCCGACTGGGACCGCGAGAAGCTGCAGGAGCGCCTGGCCAAGCTGGCCGGCGGCGTCTGCGTCATCAAGGTCGGCGCGGCCACCGAGGTCGAGCTCAAGGAGAAGAAGCACCGCCTGGAGGACGCCATCTCCGCGACCCGCGCCGCGGTCGAGGAGGGCATCGTCGCCGGTGGCGGCGCCTCCCTGGTGCACGCCCAGAAGGCGCTGACCGACGGGCTGGGCCTGGTCGGCGACGAGGCCGTGGGTGTCGCGGTCGTCCGCCGCGCCCTGGTCGAGCCGCTGCGCTGGATCGCCCAGAACGCGGGCCTCGAGGGCTACGTCATCACCACCAAGGTGTCGGAGCTCGGCAACGAGCGCGAGGGCTACAACGCCGCCACCGGTGAGTACGGCGACCTGATCAAGCAGGGCGTCATCGACCCGGTCAAGGTCACCCGCTCCGCGCTGGAGAACGCCGCGTCCATCGCCTCCCTGCTGCTCACGACCGAGACCCTGGTCGTCGAGAAGAAGGAAGAGGAGCCGGCCGCCGCCGCGGGCCACAGCCACGGCCACTCCCACTGACGCCGTCAGTCGCAGCACCGCGAGGGGCGCGAGGAACCCGGCCGCAGGCCGGGGACTCCTCGCGCCCCTCGCGCTCACCCCAGCTTCCGTTTGACGGCTGCTGACAGGGCGTCAATTCCGCGCAGGCGATCCAGCAGCTCCCGCTCCGTCGTCAGGGCGCGGAAGGTCAGGCCGATCGTCACCTCGTGCGGCGGCAGGTGCAGCACCTCCACCTCGTCGCCCGCCGTGATCTGACCGGGCGTCAGCACCCGCAGGTACGCACCGGGGACAGCGGCCTCCGTGAACCTGCGGACCCACTTCTGCTCGCCCAGCTCCCCGGCGAAGGTCCGGCACGGGATGCGGGGCGAGGTGACCTCCAGCACCAGCTCCGCGCCGATCCGCCAGCGTTCCCCGATCCTGGCCCCGGTGACGTCCACGCCCCGCAGGGTGAGGTTCTCGCCGAAGGTCCCCGCGGGCAGCTCCCGCCCCAACTCCCGTTCCCAGGCGTCCAGATCCTCCCGGGCGTAGGCGTAGACGGCCTGGTCGCCGCCGCCGTGGTGGCGCGCGTCGCAGATCTCGTCCCCGGCCAGGCCGCTGGTGCCGCGCTCCGGGCCGGGCGCCGCGACGGCCACCGGGCCGGTCGCCGGTCGCTTGCCGATCGCGGTCCGCCCCACGTCCGAATGCTCGCTCGCACGCCCACGGCCGGTGTTCACAGACAGCAAAGTCCCCATAGGCCGAAGCCTAGAGGGGGACTCCAGTCGCCGAAGAAACGTTTCTTCACTCAGTGGGGCCGGCTACTCCACCGGCAGCAGGCTCAACGGGTCCATGGTCCGACGCCGGGCCCGGCCCAGCAGCTCCTCACGTTCGTCCTCGGTCAGACCGCCCCAGACGCCGTAGGGCTCGCGGACGGCCAGGGCATGGGCAGCGCACTCGGCGCGGACCGGGCAGCGGGAGCAGACCTCCTTGGCGGACTGCTCGCGAGCGGTGCGAGCGGCGCCGCGCTCGCCTTCGGGGTGGAAGAACAGCGAACTGTCCACACCGCGGCATGCGGCAGAGAGCTGCCAGTCCCACAGGTCCGCGTTCGGACCGGGGAGGCGGGAGTAGTCGGCCATCGTTGTCGTTCCCTTGCGGTGTGCGTGTTGCTGACAAGAAGGTGCGATCTGATGGAAATATGACTCTTGCAGAAGTAATGGACAAGAGGCCATCAGCGTGGCATAACGTGCCGATAACCTCAAAATCCCACAAGGAAGGACTAATCGGGCATCCGCCGACGTGAGCGTGTCCTTCGAGCGGCGGCACTCGTTGGGAGTACACGAGGTGGGTGATCCGTAGCGGATCAACCACGTAGAGTGGCATGTGCGGCTGCCAGGCCGTAACTCAAACGAGTGACGGTCGTTGGGAGTGCGGAGGCGGTCGACGGACCGGCGTCGGAGTGAACGGCGACGGACCCGCCGAAGGCCGTACCGGTGAGATTCGTAACCAGCCAGGAGGCTCAACGTGACGCGGATCAGCTGCGGAGGCGGGTCATGACTTCGGTGCTCGTGTGTGACGATTCCCCGCTCGCCCGTGAGGCGCTGCGCCGGGCGGTCGCGACCGTCCCGGGCGTGGACCGGGTGACCACCGCCACCAACGGCGAGGAGGTGCTCCGCCGTTGGGTCGCCGACCGGTCCGACCTGGTGCTGATGGACGTGCGGATGCCCGGCCTCGGCGGGGTGGAGACCGTGCGCCGGCTGCTCTCCGCGGACCCGGGCGCCCGGATCATCATGCTGACCGTCGCCGAGGACCTGGACGGCGTAGCCCTGGCGGTCGCCGCCGGCGCCCGCGGCTACCTGCACAAGGACGCCTCCCGCGCCGAGCTGCGGGCCACCGTCACCCAGGCGCTGGCCGACCCCACCTGGCGGCTCGCCCCGCGTCGGCTGCGCTCCGCCGAGATGGGCGCGGCCCCGACGCTGACGGCCCGTGAGATCCAGGTGCTCGAGGGCATGAGCCACGGCCGCAGCAACGCCGAGATCGGCCGCGAGCTGTTCCTCTCCGAGGACACCGTGAAGACGCACGCCCGCCGGCTGTTCAAGAAGCTCGGCGCCTCGGACCGCGCGCACGCGGTGGCCCTCGGTTTCCGCTGGGGCCTGGTTCGCTGACGGACCGTCGGATCTGACGGTCCGTCGGGTGCGCCCCACCGGGACCCCGTGACGACGGCGTTCGTCACCGCCCCGCCCGAGGGCGCACCATGGGGGTAGGCAGCACGGGGCTGCCGGGCGGGGAATGGGCAGGAATGGTGCCGTGGCGCATAACGTTCCGATGCACAAGTCCGGAGGCGGTGTCACCTTTTCCGGACCAACCAGGCACCATGGACCGGTGCGTGACGACGAAGCGACTGCCGCCCCGGGTGGTGTCCAGCCTGCTGAGGACGAGACGCCGCTGCTGTCCATCGCGGCCCTCGTGGTGCGCGCCGTGGAGGGCGACCCGGTGGCCACGGACGATCTGCTGGCCCAGGTCCATCCGCTGGTGCTGCGCTACTGCCGGGCCAAACTGATCCGGCTGCCGGGCAGCGCCCGGCACCACATCGACGACGTGGCCCAGGAAGTCTGCCTCGCGGTGCTCTGCGCGCTCCCGCGCTACCGCGACGAGGGACGCCCCTTCGAGGCCTTCGTCTTCGGCATCGCCGCCCACAAGATCGCTGACCTGCAGCGGGCCGCCATGCGCGGCCCCGGGCAGTCGGTCCCGCTCGGAGAGGAACTGCCGGACAAGCCCGACGACGCCCTCGGCCCCGAGGAGCGCGCGCTGCTCAGCAGCGACGCCGAGTGGGCCCGCGGCCTGCTGGCCGCGCTGCCGGAGCGGCAGCGGGAGCTGGTGCTGCTGCGCGTCGCCGCGGGCCTGACCGCGGAGGAGACCGGCGAGGTGCTGGGAATGTCCCCGGGCGCGGTCCGCGTTGCCCAGCACAGGGCGCTCAGCCGGCTGCGCGCACTCGCCGAGAGCGCGACGAGCGGCCCCGAGGCCCGGTCCGCGTAACCCGCACCGAGCGCGGCGGTTGTGAGCCCTACCTCAGTGATCGCTGGGGCGCAAGAGGGCACCCGTGGGATCGGTAGAATGACGTATCGGTGCCGAGCTGCCCACCAACGCGGCCCCCGAGGCGCCGAGTCGCGCCGGTACGGGAAGGTACTCATGTCTTACAACGCCGCAGGTGTACCCGAGAAGTTCGCGATGCTCGGGCTCACCTATGACGATGTCCTGCTGCTGCCCGGCCCTTCCGAGGTGCTGCCGAATCAGGTGGACACCTCGTCGCGGGTCTCGCGCAATGTGCGGGTGAACATCCCGCTGCTCTCCGCCGCCATGGACAAGGTCACCGAGGCGCGCATGGCCATCGCCATGGCCCGCCAGGGCGGCGTCGGCGTGCTGCACCGCAACCTGTCCATCGAGGACCAGGTGAACCAGGTCGACCTGGTCAAGCGCTCCGAGTCCGGCATGGTCACCGACCCGATCACGGTCGGCCCCGAGGCCACCCTGGCCGAGGCGGACGCGCTGTGCGCGAAGTTCCGGATCTCCGGCGTGCCGGTGACCGACGCCGAGGGCCGCCTGGTCGGCATCGTCACCAACCGCGACATGTCCTTCGAGACCGACCGGGGCCGACAGGTCCGCGAGGTCATGACCCCGATGCCGCTGATCACCGGCGAGGTCGGCATCTCCTCCGAGGACGCGATGGCGCTGCTGCGCCGCCACAAGATCGAGAAGCTGCCCCTGGTCGACGCCGAGGGCAAGCTGCGCGGTCTGATCACCGTCAAGGACTACGTCAAGGCGGAGCAGTACCCCAACGCGGCCAAGGACGCCAACGGCCGGCTGATCGTCGGCGCGGCGGTCGGCGCGAGCGCGGAGGCCCTGGACCGGGCGGTGGCCCTGGCCGAGGCGGGCGTGGACTTCGTGGTCGTCGACACCTCGCACGGCCACAACCGCAACGCGCTGGAGTGGATGGCCAAGATCAAGTCGACCATCGGCATCGACGTGATCGGCGGCAACGTCGCGACCCGGGACGGCGCGCAGGCGCTGATCGACGCCGGCGTCGACGGCATCAAGGTGGGCGTGGGCCCGGGGTCGATCTGTACCACCCGCGTGGTGGCGGGCGTGGGCGTGCCGCAGGTGACGGCGATCTACGAGGCCGCGGAGGCGGCGGCCGCCGCGGGCGTGCCGGTGATCGGCGACGGCGGCCTGCAGTACTCCGGCGACATCGGCAAGGCGCTGGCGGCGGGCGCGGACACCGTCATGCTGGGCTCGCTGCTCGCGGGCTGCGAGGAGTCCCCGGGCGAGCTGCTGTTCATCAACGGCAAGCAGTTCAAGTCCTACCGCGGCATGGGTTCGCTGGGCGCGATGCAGAGCCGCGGGCAGGCGAAGTCCTTCTCCAAGGACCGCTACTTCCAGGGCGAGGTCTCCTCGGACGAGAAGCTGATCGCCGAGGGCATCGAGGGCCAGGTGCCGTACCGCGGGCCGCTCGGGTCCGTGCTGTTCCAGCTCGTGGGCGGTCTGCGCCAGACGATGGGCTACGTGGGCGCGAAGACGATCGCGGAGATGAAGGACGCCCGGTTCGTCCGCATCACGTCGGCGGGTCTGAAGGAGTCGCACCCCCACGACATCCAGATGACGGTGGAAGCCCCCAACTACCACGGCAAGTGACGCCGCGTCAGGGGCCGGAGGCCCCTTGAGGGGCGCGCGGACACTGCGCGAGCGACCACACCACCCGGGGAGGCTCGACCCCTTGAGACGGGACGGACCTCCCCGAGCGGTGTGCTGGGCGCGCAGTGTCCTCGCGCCCCTGCGGACTGCGCCCCCTGGGCGTGGCTGATACTGGTGCTTGGCAAACTGCAGGCTGAGGGAAGGGCACGACGTGACCGAGATCGAGATCGGGCGGGGTAAGCGGGGGCGGCGGGCGTACGCGTTCGACGACATCGCGGTCGTGCCGAGCCGGCGGACCCGGGACCCGAAGGAGGTCTCGATCGCCTGGCAGATCGACGCCTACCGCTTCGAGCTCCCCTTCCTCGCGGCGCCGATGGACAGCGTCGTCTCGCCCGAGCAGGCCATCGCCTTCGGCCGCCTGGGCGGCCTGGGCGTGCTGAACCTGGAGGGCCTGTGGACCCGTTACGAGGACCCGACCTCGCTGCTCCAGGAGATCACCGACATCAAGGACGAGGCGGTCGCCACCCGCCGCCTCCAGGAGATCTACCGCGAGCCGATCAAGGCGGAGCTGATCACCCGCCGGCTCAAGGAGATCCGCGACTCCGGCGTCGTCACCGCCGCCGCGCTCTCGCCGCAGCGGACCGCCGAGTTCTCGAAGGTCGTCGTGGACGCGGGCGTGGACATCTTCGTGATCCGCGGCACCACCGTGTCCGCCGAGCACGTCTCCAGCGCCGCCGAGCCGCTGAACCTCAAGCAGTTCATCTACGAGCTGGACGTCCCGGTCATCGTCGGCGGCTGCGCCACGTACACCGCGGCGCTGCACCTGATGCGCACCGGCGCGGCGGGCGTGCTCGTCGGCTTCGGCGGCGGCGCGGCGCACACCACCCGGACGGTGCTCGGCATCCAGGTGCCGATGGCCACCGCGGTCGCCGACGTGGCCGCCGCGCGGCGCGACTACATGGACGAGTCCGGCGGTCGCTACGTGCACGTCATCGCGGACGGCGGCGTGGGTTTCAGCGGCGACCTCTCCAAGGCGATCGCCTGCGGCGCGGACGCCGTGATGATCGGCGCGGCGCTGGCGCGGGCGACGGACGCCCCAGGTCGCGGCTTCCACTGGGGCAGCGAGGCCGTCCACGAGGAGCTGCCCCGCGGCAAGCGGGTGAACCTGGGCACGGTCGGTTCCACCGAGGAGATCCTGCTCGGCCCCTCGCACACGCCCGACGGCACGATGAACCTCTTCGGCGCGCTGCGCCGGGCGATGGCCACCACCGGCTACTCGGAGCTCAAGGAGTTCCAGCGCGTCGAGGTCACCGTCGCCCGTTAGCCGACGCCCCGTCAGGAGGCGCAGCCTCCAGGGGCGCGAGGACACTGCGCGAGCAACCACCCACCCGGGGAGGTCCGGCCAGTTCGAAAGGGCCGAACCTCCCCGGGTGGTGTGTTGTCGGCGGTGGGGGCACCGCCCGCCGTGGGGGGAGAGCCCCGGCCGGAGGCTGGGCGGGGGTGGGCATTTCCCGCGCCCCTGAGGGGGCTCCGCCCCCAACGTGGCCCGTCGTTCGTTGTTCGGGATGATGGACACGACACGAGAGCGGCGCGGAGGGGTGGCATCCGGATGGCAGAGGACCGGCTTCTCGGGGGCAGATACCGGCTGGTGTCCGTGCTCGGACAGGGCGGCATGGGCACCGTGTGGCGGGCCGAGGACGAGGTGTTGGGGCGTCAGGTCGCCGTCAAGGAGCTGAGGTTCAGCACCGAGGTCGACGACGACGAGCGGCACCGCCTGGTCACTCGGACGTTGACGGAGGCCAAGGCCATCGCCCGGATCCGGCACGTGGGCGCGGTGACCGTCTTCGACGTCGTCGAGGAGGACGGCCGGCCCTGGATCGTCATGGAGCTGGTCGACGGCCGCTCCCTCAGCGAAGTCATCCGCAGGGACGGCGTGCTGACGCCCCGTCGGGCCGCCGAGGTGGCGCTGGAGCTGCTGTCGGTGCTGGCCGAGGCGCACCGGTCCGGGATCGTGCACCGGGACGTGAAGCCGTCCAACGTGCTGATCGGCGCGGACGGCCGGGTGGTGCTCACCGACTTCGGCATCGCCCGGGTGGAGGGGGACCCCTCGGTCACCTCGACCGGCATGCTCGTCGGCGCGCCCTCGTACATCTCGCCCGAGCGGGCGCGGGGCCGGGCGGCCGGCGCGGCGAGCGACATGTGGTCGCTGGGCGGCACGCTCTACGCGATGGTCGAGGGGCACCCGCCCTACGACAAGGGCTCCGCGCTGTCCACGCTGACCGCCGTGATGACCGAGGAGCCGGAACCGCCGCGCCGCGCCGACCTGCTGGCGCCGGTCATCGCCGGGCTGCTGCGCAAGGACCCCGAGCAGCGGCTCGACGCCCAGACGGCCCAGGCCATGCTGCGGGCGGTGCTGGGCGAGTACGAGCGGCGCGAGCGGACCACGACGACCGCCCCGCTGCCGCAGCCGGAGCGGACCCTGGTGGAGAGCGCCCCGGCCCGGCCCTCGCGTAAGCCGCTGCTGGTGCTGGCCGTCGTCCTGGCGGCCGTGCTGGTGACGGTGGCCTTCGCGGCGATCCGCCATCACCGCAAGCAGGCTGACGCCCCGTCGGGCGCGGCCGCGGCCACGGCGACGGCGAGGGCCTCCGCGTCACGCTCCGGCTCCTCGGACGCGGCCGGGGCCGACGCCGGGTACCGGGAGGTGGCCGGGCCGGGTGGCTCGCACATCCAGATCCCGTTGGGCTGGACGCTGGAGAGCAGCTCGGCCACGGCGTGGAAGTACCGCGGTCCGGCGGGGGTGCTGGACCTGGAGTTCACACCGACGCCGCTGACGAAACTGGGCGCGCTCGGCGCCTGGCAGCAGGAGGAGCCCCATGTGGCCGGCACCTGCTCGGACTACCGCCGGATCGAGCTGAAGCAGGTCGCCTACCGGGGCTGGGACGCGGCCGACTGGCAGTGGGTCTGCGGCAGCCACCGGGCCCTCAACCGCGGCTTCGTGGTGGACGCTTCGCACGGCTACGCCATCTACTGGACCGCCCCCGCGCTCACCTGGGAGAGCAAGCGCAACCAGGAGCTGCTGCGGCGCTTCTTCTCCAGCTTCCGCGCCTGAGTCCGGCCCGGCTCCCCACGGCCTGCCGCCCGGTCGCCGCTGAGGTCGCCGTACAGGGCCTGGTGCCGGGTCCGGACAGGTCCACCGGGTTGCGTCGCCCGGCACGGCACTCCCCCCAGCCTTCGGCCGGGAGTGCCCCCACACCGGACACCGCAACCCGGCGAACCTGTCCGGACACGGCACTAGGGTGGACGGTGGGAGGAGGTGTCGGGGATGAGCGCGCGCGCAGGGCTGCTGGCAGGCCGCTACCTGGTGACCGGTCGCCGCGGCGCCGGGCTGGAGGCGCGGGACGAGCGCAGCGGTGCCCCGGTGCTGCTGGAGGAGCTGCCGCTGCCCGAAGTGGTGAGCCCCTACGACCAGTTGGCGGCTCCGGCCGGGCTTGACGAGGCGTCGGGCCGGGCGCTCGCCCATGCCGCCTTCGTCGCGGAGACCGTTCCGGACCACCCGCGGCTGTGCCAGGCCTTCCAGGTGTTCGCGGAGGACGGCCGGCTCTGGGTCGCCGGTGAGCTGGTGCCGGGTCAGAGCCTGGCCGAGCTGCTCCGGGCAGGGCCGCTGTCCCCGTACCGGGCGGCCGAGTTGGGGCACGACCTGGCCGCGGCGCTGTCCGCGGTGCACCGGATGGGGCTGGTGCACGGAAACGTCACTCCCATGTCGGTCACCGTCTGCGAGGACGGCACCGCGTTGCTCGGTGGCCTGGCGCTGGGCGCGGCACAGGAGGCGCTGTGCGGCGGGCCAGGTCTGGAGGAGGCGGGCGCCGGGGTTTCGACGGCGCTGTGGAATCCGGCCCGGGTCCGGGCCCGGGACGCGCGTGCGGTCATCGTCGGTGCCGTGCCCGAGCGTTGGGCCCCGGAGCAGGCGGGCGTGGTCGAGGGCGCCGGCCTCCCGGTCGGCACGGCGGCCGACAGCTGGGCGCTGGGGGTGCTGCTGCACCGGGCCGTGACCGGGGAACCGCCGTTCCCGGAGGGCGACGCGGCCGCGCTGATCGCGGCCGTCCGCGGTGGCGCCGCGTACAGCGCGCCGCGCGCGGCCGGTCCGCTGGCCCCGCTGCTGGCCCGGCTGCTCGACGCCGACCCGCTGCGGCGGCCCGACGCGGTCCAGGTCCGGGCTGAGCTGCGGGAGTTGCTGGTCCGGGCTCCCGAGCCGCTGGAGGTGCTGCCGACGGCGGCCGCGCTGCTGCCCGGGCAGCGGGACGAGCGGGCGCGGGTGGTCCGCCGCGAGCAGCCGGTGCACCACGCGGCGAAGCGGCGCCGGGGGAGCGGCGCGCTGCTGGGTCCGCTGCTGGTCGGCGGGATCGTTGCGGTCGTCGTCCTGGTCCTGCTGCTGGCCGCGTTGACCTCGCGTTGAGCGCCGCTTGCCAGGGTTCGTCCGGGAAGGTGCAACTGAACGGGCTGCAAAAGGGTCTCGACACATGGCCCGGCATTACCAGCCGCAGGCGCAGTCCCTAGTCTGGTAGTTCGACAATCCGGCGGAGAGCCGAGTTCTGGGGGAAGGCACGCGTGGGAACGGACACGGAGCGGCTGCTGGCGGGCCGCTACCTGCTCGGCCGGCGCCTGGGGCGCGGGGGCATGGGCACGGTCTGGCGTGCCACGGACCAGATGCTCGACCGCGAGGTCGCGGTCAAGGAACTGTCGGTGGGTCACCTCGCCGAGGAGGACCTGCAGATCGTCAGCTCCCGGATGAAGCAGGAGGCCCGTGCCGCGGCCCGGATCAAGCATCCGGGCGTCATCACCATCCACGACGTGCTGGAGCAGGACGGCAAGCCGTGGATCGTGATGGAGCTGGTCGACGGCCGTTCGCTCGCGGAACTCGTCGAGCAGGAAGGCACCCTGACGCCGCGTGAGGCGGCGCGGATCGGCGCCCAGGTGCTGACCGCCCTGCACCGGGGCCACCAGGTCGGCGTCATCCACCGGGACGTCAAACCGGCCAACGTGCTGCTGGAGCGCGGCACCGGCCGGGTCGTGCTGACCGACTTCGGCATCGCCACCTTCGAGGGCGACTCGGCGCTGACCCGCACCGGCGACCTGGTCGGCTCGCCCGACTACCTGGCGCCCGAGCGGGTGCACGGCGGCCGTCCCGGGCCCGAGTCGGACCTGTGGGGGCTGGGCGCCACGCTGTACGCGGCGGTGGAGGGGCAGTCCCCGTTCCGGCGCGAGTCGCCGCTGACGACGCTGGCCGCGGTGGTGTCCGAGCCGCTGCCGGAGCCGCGGAACGCCGGCGCGCTGGCACCGGTGCTGCAGGCGCTGATGGCCAAGGAGCCGGCCGGGCGGCCCAGCACCGAGGACGCGATCCGGATGCTGGAGGACGTCGCCGCCGGCCACACCACCAGCTTCGCGGTCCCCGGGCCGCTGCACACGCCGACCCGCGGCGTGCCGGTGGTGGATCGTCAGGAGCCGTACCAGCCGACCGAACTGGTGCCCCGTCAGCAGCCCGGGCCTGTGGTGCCGGAGCAGCCGACCGGTCCGACGGTGCTGCAGCAGCAGGCCCCGCCGGAGCCGCCGGTGACGTCCCGGTCGGCGCCGCCGCCGGCCGCGCCGAGGCGCAGACGCGGTGCCTGGGCGTGGATCGTGGTCGCCGGGATCGTCGCGGCGGCGATCGGCGGCGGGGTGGCGTACAAGCTCAACTCGCACGCCCAGGCCGGGCCGTCGGCCAACCCGCCGGCCTCCTCCTCGCCGGATCCGTCCGGCAGCCCCTCGCCGGTGCAGTCCCAGCACGCGGTGCCCGACCAGCAGTTGCCCACCGGCTACCACTGGGTGCACGACCCGGTCGGCTTCAGCTTCCCGCTGCCCGACACCAGCCAGTGGACCCGCAACGACGACCGCGGGCTGCTCGCCATCACCTACGGCACCGGCGGCGCCGGGGACCTGTACCGGATCGTCTTCGGGGTCACCCCGGGGCAGGCGGAGACACCGCTCCAGCACGCGCAGGAGATGTCCGCCGCCAACGCCAAGCAGTTCAGCAGCTACCGGCTGAAGGGTCTGGAGGAGAACACCTACCACGGCATGCCCGGCGCGCTCTGGGAGTTCACCCTCGACGCCAC
The DNA here is from genome assembly GCF_042658505.1 of Streptacidiphilus monticola. Classification (NCBI taxonomy): domain Bacteria; kingdom Bacillati; phylum Actinomycetota; class Actinomycetes; order Kitasatosporales; family Streptomycetaceae; genus Streptacidiphilus; species Streptacidiphilus monticola. Next base: position 20,707 of record NZ_JBHSQJ010000021.1, read on the forward strand.
CCTCAAGGACGGGCAGACACACCACCTGCACGGCAAGGAGCAGCTGTTCAAGGACCCGAAGACGGGGACCGAGTACGACCTGTACGTGGTCTACCCGGAGGACTCCTGGCTCGCCAGCGGTTACGGCCGGTTCACCACGCTCTGCCAGTACTTCACCTGGCGGTAGCCGCGGCCGCGCCGCGTGGGCCGGGCTCGGGGCGGCGCGCGCCGGACCGAGGGAATTGGGTTACCGACGGGTACCCTTCCGGTCCCCGAGGCCCTACTCTGCCAGTCATGACTGACACGATCGCGGAGACGGGCAAGAGCGGACGGAACCCGGTGGCCGCCGCCGGGACGCGCACCGTGGCCGAGGCGGTGACGCCGGACCTGGTACGGCGGCTCACCTCCGCCGTGGTCGTCAGCGACACGCCGACGCTGGCCGGCACCCGCGTGCCGTTCACCGGCGAGCCGCTGGCCGAGATCCCGGAGTCCACCCCCGAGGACGTGGCCACCGCCTTCGCGCGGGCCCGCGCGGCCCAGCCGGCCTGGGCGGCACGGCCGGTCCGCGAGCGCGCCGCGGTGCTGCTGCGCTTCCACGACCTGCTGCTGGCGCACAAGGACGAGCTGCTCGACCTGGTCCAGGCCGAGACCGGCAAGGCCCGCGCGCACGCCGCCGAGGAGGTGCTCAGCGCCGCCGTCGAGGCCCGCCACTACGGCCGGGCCGGCGCCTCCTACCTGCGACCGCGCCGCCGCCGTGGGGTGTTCCCGGTGCTCACCCAGGTCACCGAACTGCGCCAGCCCAAGGGCGTGGTGGGCCAGATCTCGCCGTGGAACTACCCGCTGGCGCTCTTCGTCGGCGACGCGCTGCCCGCCTTCGTCGCGGGCAACGCCGTCGTCACCAAGCCCGACACGCAGACCGCGCTGACCGCTCTGCGCGCCCGCGAACTGCTGGTCGAGGCCGGGCTGCCGGCCGAGCTCTGGCAGATCGTGATCGGGGACGGACCGGTCGTCGGCCCCGAGGTGGTGGCCCACGCCGACTACGTCTCCTTCACCGGCTCCACCCGCACCGGCCGGGAGGTGGCCACCAAGGCGGCCGCGCGGCTGATCGGCGCCTCGATGGAGCTGGGCGGCAAGAACGCCATGCTGGTCCTCGCCGACGCGGACCTGGACCGGGCGGCCGAGGGCGCGGTGCGCGCCTGCTTCTCCTCCGCCGGCCAGCTGTGCATCTCCATCGAGCGGCTCTACGTGGCCGAGGCGGTCGCGGACGCCTTCCTGGAGAAGTTCACCGCCCGCACCCGTGCGCTCAGGCTGGGCAACTCCCTGGCCTGGGGCGCCGACATGGGCTCCCTGGTGTCCAAGCGCCAACTGGACACGGTGACCCGCCACGTCGAGGACGCGGTGAAGAACGGCGCCCGGGTGCTGACGGGCGGTCAGGCCCGGCCCGATGTCGGCCCCTTGTTCTACGAGCCGACCGTGCTGGAGGGCGTCACCGAGGCTGCGGCCGTGTGCACCGAGGAGACCTTCGGCCCGGTCGTCTCCGTCTACCGCTTCCGCGACGAGGAGGAGGCCGTCGCCCGCGCCAACGACACCGCGTACGGACTCAACGCCAGCGTCTGGAGCCGCAGTACGCGGCGGGCGCGCGCGGTCGCGGCCCGGCTGCACAGCGGCACCGTCAACGTCAACGAGGGCTACGCGCCGGCCTACGGCAGCGTCGCGGCCCCGATGGGCGGCATGGGCGACTCGGGCGTCGGCCGCCGCCACGGCGCCGAGGGCATCCTCAAGTACACCGAGGTGCAGACGGTCGCGGTGCAGCGGCTGATCAGCATGGGCCCCTCCTTCGGAATGAGCGACGAGGCCCATGCGAAGTTCCTGCAGACCTCGCTCAAGGCGCTCAAGGCGCTGCGCTTCAAGTGAGCAACCGAACCTGCCGGGAGGGCAACGTCGATGGCGACGGAGAGCACCACCAGTAAGGCACCGCTGGAGGCCGAGGCCGGCTTCGACTACGACGTGCTCGTGGTCGGCTCGGGTTTCGGCGGATCGGTCTCCGCGCTGCGGCTGACCGAGAAGGGGTACAAGGTCGGCGTCCTCGAGGCGGGCCGCAGGTGGACCCGGGAGACCCTGCCGAAGAACTCCTGGGACGTGAAGAGCTTCCTGTGGGCGCCCGCCCTCGGCTGCTACGGCATCCAGCGCATCCACGTGCTCAACGACGTCATGGTGCTCGCGGGCGCGGGTGTCGGCGGCGGCTCGCTCAACTACGCGAACACGCTCTACGTGCCGCTCAAGCAGTTCTTCGCCGACCCGCAGTGGCGTCACATCACGGACTGGGCCGAGGAGTTGGCACCCTTCTACGACCAGGCGCAGCGGATGCTCGGGGTGCGCACCAACCCCACGATGACCCCCTCCGACGAGCACCTCAAAGCGGCCGCCGACAAGCTCGGCTACGGCGACACCTTCCACCTCGCGCCGGTCGGCGTGTTCTTCGGCGACGGTGCCGACGCGGGCGGCGCGGGCCCGAAGGCGGCACCGGGCGAGGAGGTCCCCGACCCGTACTTCGGCGGCGTCGGACCCGCGCGGCGGGCCTGCACCGAGTGCGGCGAGTGCATGACCGGCTGCCGCCACGGCGCGAAGAACATGCTCACCGAGAACTACCTGTTCCTGGCGGAGGCCGGCGGCGCCGAGATCCTGCCGCTGACCACGGTCGAGACCATCCGCGCGGACGGCCCCGGCTACGCGGTCACCGTCCGGCCGACCGACCGGCCGCGGCGGAAGGGGCAGACCCGGACGCTGCGCGCGCGGTACGTCGTGGTCTCGGCCGGGACCTGGGGCACCCAGAAGCTGTTGCACCGGCTCAAGGACGAGGGCGAACTGCCGCGCATCTCCGACCGGTTGGGCGTTCTCACCCGCACCAACTCCGAGGCCCTGGTCGGTGCGCAGACCACGGACCGCCGCTACGGGCGGCGCGCGGACTTCACCAAGGGCGTGGCCATCACCTCCTCCGTGCACCCCGACGAGACGACACACATCGAGCCGGTGCGCTACGGCAAGGGCTCGAACGCGATGGGCCTGCTCACCGTGCAGAAGGTCCCCGGCGAGGGCCGGCTGCCCAGGCCGGTCCGACTGCTCGGCCGGATGCTGCGCCGTCCGGACGTCGCACTGCGGGCGCTGGACAAGCGCCGCTGGTCGGAGCGGATCATCATCGGGCTGGTGATGCAGTCGCTGGACAACTCGGTGATCGTCTCGCGGCGGAAGTCCGGGCTGTTCAAGGGCCAGTTGACGTCCCGTCAGGGCCACGGCGCCCCCAACCCGAAGTGGATCCCGGCGGCGGAGCGGGCCGCGGACGCCCTGGCGGACGAGATCCGCGGCTTCTCCGGCACCAACATCGGCGATGTCACCGGCAGGACCATGACGGCCCACTTCATCGGCGGCTGCGCGATCGGCGACAGCCCGGAGTCCGGCGTGGTGGATCCCTACCAGCGGCTCTACGGCTATCCGGGCATCACGGTCGCGGACGGCTCGACGATCTCGGCGAACCTCGGGGTGAACCCGTCCCTGACGATCGCGGCGCAGACGGAGCGGGCGATGGCGTTCTGGCCCAACAAGGGCGAGGCGGACCCCCGCCCCGCGCAGGGCGAGCCGTACCTCCGCGTCGCCCCCGTGGCCCCCCATCGCCCCGCCGTCCCGGCAGGCGCGTTCGGCCAACTCCTGCTCCCCGTCCCGGAAGTACCTTCCCGCAACGAATGACTTGCGGGGAGCCGTTACGGGCGCGGGGAACCGCGCGAGCAACCCACCACCCACGGAGGTCCGTCCCCGCTCAACGGGTCGAACCTCCGTGGGTGGTGTGCCGCTGGCGCAGTTCCCCGCGCCCCCGGCGGGGCCGTGCAACTGGCTCTTCGAGGTGGCGAACTGGCAAGGGGCCCCGCGGGGGAAGACGGGGCCCCTTGCGTCGCAGCACGCGGCGTCAGGGCAGCGCCGGCGCTGGGGTGACGGCACCGGGGGGAAGGCGCCGTGCGGAGGATGGTCCTGATGAACGGGTCGCGGATCACGGAAAGTGACGAGTGGGCCCGTCCGCTTCGAGCTGTGACATCAGCGCCCCGGTGGCGCCGCCTGCATCGAACTCCACCCCCTCACCAGCATCGTGGGGGATGGGAAGCCGAGTCCGCAACCTGTTCGGCACACTTCGGCATAGTCGATTTTGACGCGCCGTCAGCTCCGCCCGACTACTCTCCGCAAGGGGCGCACGTGGGCGCGCATAGAGCGCGCACCCGCGCGGGCCAGGGCGCGTCGGGTCCGGAGGCGTTCGGGTGGGGCGGCGGGTCCGGGGCGTTCCGCCCCCGAGCGTCCCCGGGGGCGGAACGCCCCTTCCCGCACAGTCGCGACCGGGCCGCTGTCCCCTGCTGTCCGGTCTTCGCGCCGGGGCGAGGTCCCACGGCGCGCACTGGGCGCGCCTCATCGCTCCGGCGGACTGCTTCCTGCACTTCCACGCGTGGTCCTGCCGACCGCACGGGCGCCCCCGAGAGGGCGGGAACCCGCCCCTGGCGGGGGCGTGCACCGGGTGCGGTCGTCCGGAACAACGATTCTGCTGACGGGTGGTCACGCGAAGGCGCCCGTACTGTCCCCCGAAGGGGGTAGCATGACCCGCATGTTCAGCGCAGCGTTCACCTTTACCTATGGCGCCGGAGGCTCCGGTCGCCATGGTGCTGCCGTCTGAACCCATCCAGACGAGTCCACGCAGGCGCCCCGGGCCACACGGCCCGGGNTCGCGTCTCTCCGGGCACCAGGTCCCCGGGGCTCCACCGACCAGGAGGAGCCTCCCGACATGTCCGACACCACCGCCACCCTCACCGCCGACGAGGCCGCCGCCGTCATCGCCGGTGCGCGCGCCCGGATCGACGCGCTCGACACGCAGCTGCTGGACCTGATCGACCAGCGCCGTGCCGTCTCGGCCGAGGTTCAGGCCGCGCGCATCGCCTCCGGCGGCCCGCGCCTCTCGCTGACCCGCGAGATGGAGATCCTGGAGCGCTACCGCGCCCGGCTCGGCCGTGCCGGGACCGACGTCGCCATGCTGCTGCTCGAACTGTGCCGGGGCCGCGCCTGACGTTCCCTCCGTGCGGACCCGTCCCCGTCCGTCAGGACGCCGTCAGGCGCCCGGTAGACTGGCGGGGACCCCCGCAATTCCGCCGGAAGGCCGCCACGTGGCATCTGCGACCCCCGACACCGTTCTCGTCGTCGACTTCGGCGCGCAGTACGCACAGCTGATCGCGCGGCGCGTCCGCGAAGCACGTGTGTACAGCGAGATCGTCCCGCACACCATGCCGGTGGACGAGATGCTCGCGAAGAACCCGAAGGCGATCATCCTCTCCGGTGGTCCGTCCTCGGTCTACGAGCCCGGTGCCCCCACCGTCGACAAGGCCCTGTTCGAGGCGGGCGTGCCCGTCTTCGGCATGTGCTACGGCTTCCAGCTGATGGCGACCAGCCTCGGCGGCACCGTCGACAACTCCGGCGCCCGCGAGTACGGCCGCACGCCGCTGACGGTCAGTCAGCCGGGCTCGACCCTCTTCGAGGGCACGCCCGAGGTGCAGTCCGTCTGGATGTCCCACGGCGACGCCTGCTCCGCCGCTCCCGCCGGCTTCACCGTCACCGCCTCGACCGACGTCGTCCCCGTCGCCGCGTTCGAGAACGACGACCTCAAGCTCTACGGCGTGCAGTACCACCCGGAGGTGCTGCACTCCACCCACGGCCAGCAGGTGCTGGAGCACTTCCTGTACCGGGGCGCCGGGATCAGGCCCGAGTGGACCACGCACAACGTGGTCGAGGAACAGGTCGCGGCGATCCGTGAACTGGTCGGCAGCAGGCGGGCGATCTGCGGGCTGTCCGGCGGCGTCGACTCCGCCGTGGCCGCCGCGCTGGTCCAGCGGGCCATCGGCGACCAGCTGACCTGCGTCTACGTCGACCACGGCCTGATGCGCAAGGGCGAGACCGAGCAGGTCGAGAAGGACTTCGTCGCGGCCACCGGCGTCAAGCTGAAGGTCGTCGAGGCCGAGGAGCGGTTCCTGTCCGCGCTGGCCGGGGTCACCGACCCCGAGGAGAAGCGCAAGATCATCGGCCGCGAGTTCATCCGCGTGTTCGAGCAGGCCCAGGCGGAGATCATCGCCGAGGCCGGGGCCGAGGGCGAGCCGGTCGAGTTCCTGGTCCAGGGCACCCTCTACCCCGACGTGGTCGAGTCCGGCGGCGGCTCCGGCACCGCGAACATCAAGTCGCACCACAACGTCGGCGGCCTGCCCGAGGACCTCGAGTTCCAGCTGATCGAGCCGCTGCGCAAGCTGTTCAAGGACGAGGTGCGCAAGGTCGGCGAGGAGCTGGGCCTGCCTGCCGAAATCGTCCACCGCCAGCCGTTCCCGGGCCCGGGCCTGGGCATCCGGATCGTCGGCGAGGTCACCAAGGAGCGCCTGGACCTGCTCCGCGAGGCCGACGCCATCGCGCGGCACGAGCTGACCGCGGCCGGGCTGGACCGCGAGATCTGGCAGTGCCCGGTGGTGCTGCTGGCCGACGTCCGCTCGGTCGGCGTCCAGGGCGACGGCCGCACCTACGGCCACCCGATCGTGCTGCGCCCGGTCTCCTCCGAGGACGCGATGACCGCCGACTGGTCGCGCCTGCCCTACGAGGTGCTGGAGAAGATCTCCACCCGGATCACCAACGAGGTCCGCGATGTCAACCGCGTCGTCGTCGACGTGACCAGCAAGCCGCCGGGGACCATCGAGTGGGAGTGACGCTCCCGCACTGCTGAGAGGCGAGGGCCGCGAGTTTTCCACAGGGGAGACCGCGGCCCTTCGCCTTGTCCGGACGGGTTGCTATGGTCTGGTTCGGCTCGACCGCACCAGTACGGGGGAGATTTCCGCATGGGCCTCATGGACCGCATCCGCGGTGAGTTCATCGACATCCTCGAGTGGACCGACGACAGCCGGGACACCATCGTGTGGCGCTTCCCGCGCTACGAGAACGAGATCAAGATGGGCGCCAGGCTCGTCGTGCGCGAGTCCCAGGTGGCGGTCTTCGTCAACGAGGGGCAGCTGGCGGACGTCTTCCAGCCCGGCACGTACACCCTGGAGACGCAGAACCTCCCGCTGCTGTCCACGCTGAAGGGCTGGAAGTACGGCTTCCACTCGCCGTTCAAGGCGGAGGTCTACTTCGTCAACACGAGGCAGTTCACCGACTTCAAGTGGGGCACGCAGAACCCGGTCATCCTGCGGGACCCGGAGTTCGGCATGGTGCGGGTGCGCGCCTTCGGCGCCTTCGCGGCGCGGGTCTCCGACGCGGCCGCGCTGCTGCGCGAACTCGCGGGCACGGACCCGCAGTTCCGCACCGAGGAGGTGGGCGAGTACCTGCGGCAGCTCGTCGTCTCCAAGCTCGGCTCGGCGCTGGGCGCGGCCGGGATCCCGCTGCTGGACCTGGCGGCCCGTCAGGACGGCATCGGGCAGCAGCTCGCGGGCGTCCTGACCGAGGAGCTGGCCTCGGTCGGCATCGCGATCCCCAAGTTCGTCATCGAGAACATCAGCGTCCCGCCGGAGGTGGAGGCGGCGATCGACACCCGCTCCCGGATGGGCATCGCGGGAAACCTCGACGACTACACCAGGTTCCAGGCGGCCAACGCGATCGAGACGGCCGCGGCGAACCCGGGCGGGGGCGGTGAGGGGGTCGGGCTGGGCGTCGGCATGGCCCTGGGCCAGCGCATCGCGCAGGGTCTGACGCCCCAGGCACCGGCCCCGGTGCCCGCGGCGGCTCCTCCGGTCGTGACGCCGCCGCCGTTGCCGACGGCGGTGCAGTGGTTCATCGCGGTGAACGGGCAGCAGCAGGGGCCTTTCGACGAGAATGCCCTTGCGGGGCAGGTGAGTTCGGGCAATCTGACGCGGACGACGCTGGTCTGGCGCAACGGCCAGGCGAACTGGCAGCCCGCCGAGCAGATAGCGGAGTTGGCGCCCCTGTTCGCCAACGTTCCTCCGCCGCTCCCGCCGCAGGGCTGAGCTGCGCGAGCAGCCCACCACTCAGGGAGGTTTGGCAGCAAGGTTCGGTGTGCACGTGGGTGGGTGGCTGGGCGCGCAGTTCCTCGCGCCCCGTTGGTGACCGTAGGGGGAGAAGGCTGATGACGGATCAAGGGTTCGCGCCTGCCGCGGATCGGGCGTTCGAGTGTGAGGCGTGTGGCGCGCGCAGCGAGTACGCGCCGGGGACGTACGCGCTGCGGTGTCCCTACTGCAAGCACGAGCAGGGGATCGTGCCGATCCCCCGGCAGGTGACGGAGCATCCGATCGGGGAGCTCGCCGCGCTGCCGCGGCGGGCTGCCGTACCCGCCGGGATGAAGGTCTTCACCTGCCCTGGCTGCCACGCCGTGACCGAGAGCGACTCGCTCAGTGACAAGTGCCAGTTCTGCGCGACGCCGCTGGTGGCCGACGCCGCGGCCATGGAGCGGGTCGTGCCGGAGGCCGTCCTGCCCTTCGGCATCGGCCGCGAGCAGGCACGCGAGGAACTGCGCAAGTGGACGAAGTCCCGCTGGTTCGCGCCGTCCAGCCTGAAGAAGGTCACCGAGGCCGAGACCTTCCGCGGCAGCTACCTGCCGCACTGGACCTACGACGCGGACACGGTGACCGAGTACACCGGCGAGCGCGGCGAGCACTACTGGGAGACGGAGACCTACACCGAGACGGTGGACGGCGAGACCGTCGAGCGCACCCGGCAGGTCCAGCGCACCGCCTGGTATCCCGCCTCGGGCACCGTGGGGCGGTTCTTCGACGACGTGCTCGTGCCGGGCAGCACCTCCGTGCCCGAGCAGCAGCTCGACAAGCTGACCCCGTGGCCGCTGCCGGAGGCCGTGCCCTACCAGGAGGAGTACCTGGCCGGGTTCCGCACCGTGCGGTACGACGTGGAGCCGGAGGACGGGCTGGAGTCGGCCAAGCGGCGGATGGCGCCGGTCATCCGGGCGGACTGCACCAGCGACATCGGCGGTGACGAGCAGCGGGTCCACTCGATGTCCACCAGCTACAGCGACGTGACCTACAAGCTGCTGCTGCTCCCGGTCTGGTTCCTGACGTACCTTCACGCCGGCAAGGCCTGGCAGGTGATGGTGAACGCCCGCACCGGCGAGGTCATCGGGGAGCGCCCGTACAGCCCGTTGAAGATCGCCGTGGCCTGCCTGGCGGCGGCCCTGGTGGTCGCGGCCGTGGTGCTTGTGGTGATGATGAACAAGTCTCACCATCATTGACCGCGGGCTGAACCGGACGCGCCCTCGCCGCGTACTGGAGTCCGAGGCGAGGAGGAGCAGGGGATGGTCAGCAGATGGAAGGCGTTGGGCGAGCAGTACGCGCTGCTGCCGCTGCGCTTGTTCCTAGGGGTCACCTTCATCTACGCGGGGCTGGACAAGCTCACCGACGCGCACTACTTCCAGGGCGTCGGTGACGGCCAGTCCTTCGCGGCGATGACGAGCGGGCTGAAGGGGTCCAGCCCGATCGGGCCACTGCTCGACCTCGCGCTCAAGGCGCCGACGGCCTTCGCCCTCGCCTTCGCGCTGGGCGAGCTGGCCGTCGGGCTCGGCGCCCTGTTCGGAGTGCTCGGGCGGGTCGCCGCTATCGGCGGCGTCCTGCTGAACCTGAGCCTGTTCCTGACGGTCAGTTGGCAGGTCCACCCGTACTACCTGGGCAACGATCTGATCTACCTGATGGCCTGGGTCCCGCTCGTCCTGGCAGGCACGCCCTACCTGTCGGCGGACGCCTGGTTCACGTCGGTGCGGGCCGCGCGGTCGGCGCGGCGCCTGGAGCGCTGACGGATCACCCCGGCGAGACCGCCCGCGCCGAGGCCGATCAGCTCGACCGGGACCACCAGCCGCGGGCTGACGTGCAGCACGCCGGCCGACTGCAGCAGGTAGACCACCGCCACCAGCACGAAGACCGCGCCGGCGATCAGCGAGAAGGCGTCGAAGCGGTGCCGCTCCAGATCGGGGTGGTGGTGCCGGTGCTGTGCGGTCCTCGGTTGCCCGGTCCCGTGCTCGGTCATCCCCTGATGCTTCGTCATCCGCGCTCCACCTCCACGGTTCCGGCGCCGACCTCGACATCGACGGAGAGGGTGCCGTTGGCCGTGCTCCCCGTGGGGTTGAGGTCCGCCGTCCGGGAGCTGCCCAGGCCGCCGGCCGAGCCGTCCGGCAGGTGCACCTCGCCGACTCCCACCTTGGCGCTGATCACGGCTTCGGGAGCCGCGGGCAGCAGCACCCGCAGGCTGCCCGCGCCCAGGTGGACCCGGGTGACCAGGGTGTGGCCCTGGCCGGGGGCAAGCGCGCGGAGGTCCAGCGTGGCCGTGCCGTTCCCCAGTTGGTAGCTGTCGGCGAGGTCGGTGGCCGAGGTGGGCGCCCAGGTGACCCGGGGGCTGTGCTTCTCCCAGGCCCAGGGAGCGGCGCCGACCACGATGGTCGCCGCGCTCAGCACGGCCGCCAGCGCGACGAGGCCGCGTGGGCGCCCCCAGAGCGAGCCGAGCATGATGCCGACGCCGAGCGTCCCGAGCGCGGCGGCCAGCACCGCGAGCGTGTTGACGTGGCCGTCGTGCCGGTTGCCGTACACCGCCGTCCAGGTCGCCGCTCCGATGGCCAGCAGCGTGAACAGCGGGCCGAGCCAGCCGCGACCTCGCCTGCGACGGCCGGGAGTTGACGGCGGCTCAACGGCGTCCGGGGCGGCGTCCTCGGTGGTCCCGCCGGTGGTCTCGCCTGTCGTCGCCTCGGAGCTCGCCGCCCCGGTCGGGACCGTCGCCTTGGCCAGGGGATCGACCGGCGCCGTCACCTCGGCCTTGGGCATCGGGTCCGGGCGCTGCCACCAGCCCGGCACGGAGGGCGGCGGCGCGTCCTGCGGCGGCTCCGGAGGAACGGGCGGGCGGCGGTGCTTGGCGGGGTCGTAGCGCAGGGCGGCGAAGGCCAGCAGGCCGATCAGCAGCAGCGGGAACAGGTGCCCGCGGGCGCCCATGTAGTTGAAGAAGATGCCGGTGCCCAGGACGGTCACCAGGACCGCGCCGAGCGACTGGCCGTCCACCCGACCGGAGAGCAGCCGCTGCAGCTCGTTGCGGCCGGTGCCCTGCACCGGCACGATCAGCCAGGCCATCCCGTAGAGGAACAGGCCGACGCCGCCCCAGAGGCAGAGCACGGCGATCACCACCCGGAAGACCAGCGGGTCGATGTCCAGGTGCCGTCCGAGCCCGCCGCACACGCCGGCCACCACGCGGTGGTCGGTGCTGCGCTCCAGCGGGGGCCGCTGCTCGGGAGCCGGGTCCGGGGCCGGTGCGGCCGTCACCGTCTGCTGATCCTCCGTCATGGGACCATCCTCCGGCGCGGCGGTGCCCCTGCCCATCCGTCATCTCCCTGCTCCGACCCTGAGTTCACCCTGACACAGCCCGCGCGCCGTTTCCGGGCACACCCTGATGCTTTTCCATCCCCGGACGTGTGACGATCGGTCTCGTGGCTGCCACCGACCTCAACCCCGCCCCCGCGGATCCCCCCGTGCGCAAGCTGTACCGCCGCCGCGAGGGCCGGATCATCGGCGGCGTCGCCAGCGGTCTCGCGGCCCACCTCGGCCTGCCGGTGCTCTGGGTCCGGGCCGCCTTCGTGGTGCTGACGCTGGGTCAGGGGCTCGGGCTGCTGCTCTACGCCGTCTTCTGGTTCGTGGTGCCGATGGGCAGGGCTGGGGGCGGTGATCCCGCCGTCTGGCAGCAGGGCGGTGTCGGACCCTACTCGCTGGAGAAGCCGCCGCGCGGCCTGGGACGGGTGCGGCAGGGCCTGCAGCAGCTGTTCCGCGGCGACCCCGCCTCGGCTGACGAGCGGGAGCGGGCGCCGCTGCTGGCCCTGATCGCATTGGCGGCGGGCGGCCTGGTGCTGCTGGACACGATCGGCGGCGGAAGCCAATCCCCTTACGTCTGGCCGGTGTTGATCGCCGGTGCGGGTGTGGCCGTGGTCTGGCGGCAGGCCGACGACACCCGCTGGGCCCGCTGGCTCTCCCTCGGCGAGTCCAGCCGCGGCACCTCCGCGCTGCGGCTGGCGGCCGGCGTGGTGCTGGTCGCTGCGGGCGTGGTGGGGTTCCTGGTGGTGTCCGGCTCGCTGGGCGACTTCGCCAAGGTGTTCCAGGCGGTGCTGGCGGTCCTGGCCGGCGTCCTGCTGCTGGCCGGCCCCTACCTGCTGCGCATGTGGCAGGACCTGACGACCGAGCGGCGCGAGCGCATCCGCGCGCAGGAGCGGGCGGAGGTCGCCGCCCACATCCACGACTCGGTCCTGCACACGCTGACGCTGATCCTGCGCAACGCGGACGACCCGAAGGAGGTCGCCCGCCTGGCCCGGGCCCAGGAGCGCGACCTGCGGCAGTGGCTGTACCGCTCCTCGAACGGGGAGGCCGAAGCGGCCGAGGGGGCTCCGGACACCCTGGGCGAGTCGGTGCGTCGGGTCGCGGCGGAGGTCGAGGACCTGCACGGGGTGCCGGTGGAGGTCATCTGCGTCGGCGAGTGCCCGATGGACGAGAAGCTCGGCGCGCAGCTGCAGGCGGCGCGGGAGGCGATGGTCAACGCGGCCAAGTACGGTGGCGGCGAGCCCGTCTCGGTCTACGCCGAGGTGGAGGGCGACACGGTGTGGATCTTCGTCCGGGACCGCGGCCCCGGCTTCGACCTGGACGCGGTGCCGGCCGACCGCATGGGCGTCCGCGAGTCGATCATCGGCCGGATGCAGCGGAACGGCGGGCACGCCAGGGTCCGGCCGGCCCCCGCGGGCGGTACGGAGGTCGAGCTGGAGATGGAGAGGGCGGCGTCATGAGTGAGCGTCAGGTGCGGGTCGTGCTGGTCGACGACCACCGGATGTTCCGGACCGGGGTCCGGGCGGAGATCGGCCAGACCGAGCGGACCGGCGTGGACGTGGTGGGGGAGGCCGACGACGTCGAGCAGGCGGTGTCGGTGATCACCGGGACCCGCCCGGACGTCGTGCTCCTCGACGTCCACCTGCCCGGCGGCGGCGGGGTGGAGGTGCTGCGGCGCTGCGCGGCGCTGGAGGGTGTGCGCTTCCTGGCCCTGTCGGTCTCGGATGCGGCGGAGGACGTCATCGGCGTGATCCGCGGCGGCGCGCGCGGCTACGTCACCAAGACCATCACCGGGACGGACCTCGTCGACGCGATCTTCCGGGTGGCGGACGGGGACGCGGTGTTCTCGCCGCGGCTGGCCGGCTTCGTGCTGGACGCGTTCGCGGCGACGGACACGCCCCCGGTGGACGAGGACCTGGACCGCCTGACGCAGCGCGAGCGGGAAGTGCTGCGGCTGATCGCGCGGGGGTACGCCTACAAGGAGATCGCGAAGCAGTTGTTCATCTCCGTGAAGACGGTGGAGAGCCATGTGTCAGCGGTCCTGCGGAAGCTGCAGCTGAGCAACCGCCACGAACTGACCCGCTGGGCCACCGCCCGACGACTGGTCTGAGCCCCGCGGGGGCCTTTGGGCGCGAGGATCCCCACCCTTCTCGCGGTGGGGCACCTCCCGCCCGAAGGGTGGGGATCCTCGCGCCCCGGAAAGGGGCCCGTCAGGGGCGGACGGCGCCGGAGATGGGCATTTCGTGGAGGGGTGCGTACTCCACCGACGCGCCGGGGTGGGGGGCGTGAATGATCTCGCCGCCGCCGACGTAGATCGCCACGTGGCTGACACCCGCGTAGTAGAACACCAGGTCGCCGGGCTGGAGTTGGGACACGGCGATCCGCGTCCCCGCGTTGATCTGCTCGTACGTCGTCCGGGGCAGCGACACCCCCGCCGCGCGCCACGCCGCCTGCGTGAGTCCGCTGCAGTCGAAGGAGTTCGGGCCGGTCGCGCCCCAGACGTACGGCTTGCCGAGCTGTGCCCTGGCGAAGGCCACCGCCGCTGCCGCCCGGCCGCTGACCGGGACGTTCACGACGGGTGCGGAGCCGCCCTGGGTCGAACCGCCCTGCGCCGGGACCTGCGTCTGCGGGCTCCCGCCCGCCGACGCGGCCTGGAGCGTCTGCCGCGCCTCGGCGTCGAGCGTGGCCAGCAGCTGCTGGGCGGCGGCCAGGCCCGCCTGGATCGTGGCCTTCGCCGCCGCGAGGCGGCGCTGCTCGGCCTGGAGCTGGACCAACTTGGCGCGGGCGGCGGCCTCCTGCGCGTGCAGGGTGGTGGCCTGGGAGGAGTACTGCCGCATCAGTTCCGCCTCGGCGGCGCTCACCTGCTGGAGCGTTCCGGCCTGGCGGAGGTAGTCGTCGGGGTGGGCGGACATCAGCAGCTGGAGCTGCGGGTCCATGGTGCCGGTGGCGTACTGCGCGGCGGCGACCTGCCCGAGGCGGGTGCGGAGGTCGTTGAGCCGGCTGTCGGTGCGCGCGGCCTGGTCCTGCAGGTTGCTCGCCTGGCGGGTGAGTTCCGCGGTGCGCTCTGCGGCGCCGTCGTAGTCCTGGGTGGCCTTCTCGGCCTGCTGGTACAGCGCGTCGACCTGCGCCTTCACCTGCTGCGGCGTGGGCCGGGGCGCGGCGTGCCCGGGCTGGGCCTGGGCGAGGATGCCGACCGAGGCGGCCGCTGCGGCGGCCATCGTGGCGGCGGTGCGGGCGGCGGGCCCGCTGAGCGGGTTGGTTCTGGGTTTTCGGTGCGACGCCACGGGGGCGTTCCCTTCTCCGGGGGAGCTGGTCGGTTGGCGACGCTAGCCCCGTGGGAGTGGCGGGAGTCCTGAGCTTGACGAGGCTGACCGGAAGAATACGGAACCTGTCGCTCCGGTTGCCGTTCTTGCCCATCCCGCTTTCGGAAATGACCGTTTGACAGATCGTCAGCGATTCAGTCCGACGATCCGATCACGCGCAGGAACTCCGGCGGCACCGCCTCCGTCAACCACACGCCGTTGGCGCTCACCCGGAAGCGCGCCCCGGCGGCCCGCATCCCCGCCGCGTCCACCTCCAGGACCACGGGGCGCCCGCGGCGCGCGCCCACCCGCCGGGCTGTGTCCACGTCCGCCGAGAGGTGCACGTCGTGCCGCGTCATCGGGGCGAGTCCGGTGCGGAGGACGGCGTCGAGCGCACCGGGATGCGTGCCGTGGAAGAGCACCGCCGGGGGCTCGGCCTCCGCGTAGCCGAGGTCCACCGGCACGGTGTGCCCCTGGCTGGCCCGGATCCTCGTGCCCGTCTCGTCGAAGGCGAAGCGCTGCTTGTCGTTGCCGGCCACCACCGCGTCGAGTTCGGACCGGCTGACCCGGCCGCCGAGCGCGGCGAGCAGCGCCTCCACCTCGGCCCAGCCCGCCGGATCCAGCGTCAGCCCCACCGATTCCGGATGGTGACGGAGGATCAGGGACAGCCGTTTGGAGGTCTTCACCAGCATCTTTCGGTCCATGGAATCCATGCGCACGACGGTAGGGAGCCCGGGGCCCGCTGTCGCCGGGTTTTCCGGGCCGATCGGGGATCATGGGGCGCATGGTGCGCATCTGCTTCGTCTGCACGGGCAACATCTGCCGCTCGCCCATCGCCGAGCACGTCCTGCGGGAGCGGCTCGTGGACGCCGGGCTGGCGGACCGGGTCGTCGTGGACAGCGCCGGGACCGGCTCCTGGCACGAGGGCGACTGCGCCGACGCGCGTGCCGAGCGGGTGCTGCGCGAGGCCGGCTACGGCGCGGAGCACACGGCCCGTCAGTTCCGGCCCGAGTGGTTCGCGACCCGGGATCTGGTGATCGCCCTCGACCGGGGCCACGAGCGGGAGCTGCGACGGCTCGCGCGCACCCGGGAGGAGGCCGCGAAGATCCGCCTGTTCCGCTCGTTCGACCCCGCCGCCGGGGCCGGCGACGACCTGGACGTGCCCGACCCCTACTACGGGGGCGTCGAGGACTTCGAGGAGACGCTCAAGCTCTGCGAGGCGGCCGCCGACGGCCTCGTGGACGAGGTGCGCCGGCGTCTGTGAGGTGCCGCCGCCCGGGCTTGCCGAACCCGGACCGGAGTGTCGGCGGGCGGTTCTAGACTCGTCAGCGATGAGCAGCCTCTTTGACGACATTCCCCTGCCCGGCCTGGACGCGCCGGAGGAGGGCTCCGCGCCCCCTCCCGTCGAGGACGAGTTCCCCTACGAGGAGGAGCTCCCGGCCGACCTGTTCGGCGAGAGCTTCCAGCAGCAGTACTACGGCAACGGCTCGCCGCGCCCGGTGGCGGACCCGGAGACGCTGCTGGACGGGATGAACCCGCAGCAGCGCGAGGCGGTCATGCACTCGGGCTCGCCGCTGCTCATCGTCGCGGGCGCGGGCTCGGGCAAGACCCGGGTGCTCACCCACCGGATCGCCTACCTGCTCGCCGCCCGCAACGTGCAGCCGGGCGAGATCCTGGCGATCACCTTCACCAACAAGGCCGCGGGAGAGATGCGCGAGCGCGTCGAGGCGCTGGTGGGCCCGCGAGCCAAGGCGATGTGGGTGTCCACCTTCCACAGCGCCTGCGTCCGCATCCTGCGCCGGGAGAGCAAGCGGCTCGGCTTCACCTCCAGCTTCTCGATCTACGACGCGGCCGACTCGCAGCGCCTGATGGCCCTCGTCTGCCGCGACCTCGACCTGGATCCCAAGCAGTTCCCGCCGAAGTCCTTCACCGCCAAGGTCTCCAACCTCAAGAACGAGCTCATCGACGAGGAGACCTACGCGGCCCAGGCGCAGAACCCGATGGAGCGCAAGCTCGCCGAGGCCTACGCGCTCTACCAGCGCCGCCTGCGCGAGGCCAACGCGCTGGACTTCGACGACATCATCATGACGACGGTCAACCTGCTCCAGGCCTTCCCCGAGGCCGCCGAGCACTACCGCCGCCGGTTCCGGCACATCCTGGTGGACGAGTACCAGGACACCAACCACGCCCAGTACATGCTGGTCCGTGAACTCAGCGGCGGCGCGGCCGGGCAGGGCCCGAAGCTGACGGTGGACGGCGAGTTCGTGAACCCGGCCGAGGCGGGCCTGGCGCAGATCCCGCCGGCCGAGCTGTGCGTCGTCGGTGACGCGGACCAGTCCATCTATGCCTTCCGCGGCGCGACCATCCGCAACATCCTCGACTTCGAGGAGGACTACCCGAACGCGACGACGATCCTGCTGGAGCAGAACTACCGCTCCACGCAGACGATCCTCTCGGCGGCCAACTCGGTGATCGAGCGGAACACCAACCGGCGCAAGAAGAACCTGTGGACGGCCGGGGCCGAGGGCGTCAGGATCGTCAGCTACGCGGCGGACGACGAGCACGGCGAGGCGCAGTTCGTCGCCGACGAGATCGACCGGCTCGGCGACCAGGGCGAGGCCAGGCCCGGCGACGTCGCGGTGTTCTACCGGACCAACGCCCAGTCCCGTGTGTTCGAGGAGGTGTTCATCCGCGTCGGCCTGCCCTACAAGGTCGTCGGCGGCGTCCGCTTCTACGAGCGCAAGGAGGTCCGGGACGTCCTGGCCTACCTGCGGGTGCTGGCCAACCCCGAGGACAGCGTGCCGCTGCGCCGGATCCTCAACGTGCCCAAGCGGGGCATCGGCGAGCGGGCCGAGGCGATGATCGAGGCGCTGGCGGTGCGCGAGCGGATCTCCTTCGCCCAGGCGCTGGAACGGGTGGACGAGGCCTACGGCATGGCCGCGCGCTCGGTCAACGCGGTGAAGAAGTTCAACGACCTGATGGCCAAGCTGCGCGGCGTGGTCGAGGGCGGGGCCGGCCCCGCTGCCGTGCTGGAGGCGGTGCTCGAGGAGACCGGCTACCTGGCGGAGCTCCAGGCGTCGACGGACCCGCAGGACGAGACGCGGGTGGAGAACCTGCAGGAACTCGCCGCCGTGGCACTGGAGTTCGAGCAGGAGGAGCCGGTCGAGGGCCCGGACGGCGAGCCGGCGCAGACCGGCCTGCCGGGCTTCCTGGAGCGGGTGGCGCTGGTGGCCGACTCCGACCAGATCCCGGACGACCCGGAAGGCGAGGGCCGCGGCGTCATCACGCTGATGACCCTGCACACGGCCAAGGGCCTCGAGTTCCCCGTGGTCTTCCTGACCGGCATGGAGGACGGCGTCTTCCCGCACATGCGGGCCCTGAGCAACGCCAAGGAGCTGGAGGAGGAGCGGCGGCTCGCGTACGTCGGCGTGACCCGGGCGCGCGAGCGGCTCTACCTCTCACGGGCGGTCCTGCGCAGCGCGTGGGGGCAGCCCTCCTACAACCCGCCCTCGCGGTTCCTGGAGGAGATCCCGGAGAACCTCGTCGAGACGCGGCGGGCCGCGTCCGCGTCGGCCCCGAGCCCGGTCTCCTCGCGGATGACGGGCAGCCGCGCCTCGGCACCGGCGGGGTGGGGCAAGAGCGCGAGCAGGATGCGGGACAAGCCCGTGATCACGCTGAACGTCGGCGACCGGGTGACCCACGACCGCTTCGGCCTCGGCACGGTCGTGTCGGTCTCCGGCCCGGCGGACGACGCCAAGGCGACCATCGACTTCGGCGGAGAAGGCGTCAAGCAGCTGCTGCTGCGCTACGCGCCGGTGGAGAAGCTCTGACGGGTCGGCAGCCCCCGCTGCGGGGCTGCCATCTCCGGCGGGGGCGACCGCCTCAGCGCGGGTCGAGCCCGTGGGCGAGGAGCCAGGGGAGCGGGTCGATGGCGTCCCCGCCGGCGGGGTGCACTTCGAAGTGCAGGTGCGGGCCGGTGGAGTTGC
This sequence comes from Streptacidiphilus monticola, assembly GCF_042658505.1. NCBI lineage: Bacteria > Bacillati > Actinomycetota > Actinomycetes > Kitasatosporales > Streptomycetaceae > Streptacidiphilus > Streptacidiphilus monticola. The sequence continues at coordinate 39,331 of NZ_JBHSQJ010000021.1, forward strand.
CCGTGTCGCCGGAGTAGGCGATCACGTCGCCGACGTTCACCTTGCCGCTGCGGACCTTGTAGCGGCTGAGGTGGCAGTACCAGGTGACCGTTCCGTCGGGGGCGGTGAGCTTCACCATGTAGCCGTAGAACGGGTTCCACTCCGTCGTCACTGTGCCGGCGGTGACGGCGTGTACGGGGGTGCCCACGCTGACCGGGAAGTCGATGCCGGTGTGCAGGCGGCTCCAGTGGGTGCCGGCCTGGCCGAACAGCGCGCTGAGGCCGGTGTGGAAGGCGATCGGCAGGGTGTAGCGGGGCGCTTCGGCGGCCTTCTTCTTCGCGGCGGCCTGGCGCAGCTGCAGCGCGGTGCGCTGCTGGTCCCGGCTGGCCCGCTCCGCCGCGGCCTGCGCGGCTGAGGCCGCCAGGGCGGAGGCTTTCGCCGAGGCCGCGCTGTTGGCCTGGGTGGCGGCCGATGCGGAGGCGGCCGAGGCCGTGGAGGAGCCGGCCGGGGCCATGACCGCGGCAGCGGTCCCGGCCATGCCGAGGAAGGCGACCGAGGGCACGCCCACCTTCAGCAGCGTGCTCCGCTTGCGCGGCGCGGAGCGGCGCCGCGCGGCACGCGGTCCGAGGTCCGGCTGGTCGGCGTCCGGCTGGTCGGCGCTCTGCTCGGCCTCGTCCTGCTCGTCGGCGTCCGCGTCGAAAGCGTCGGCCGGGTCGGCCGGGTCGTGCGCGTCGGACGGGTCGGCCGTCGTGTGGTCGAGAAGCAGGACGGACGGGTCGAGGAGGGAGGTCGACTCGGCGCCGTCGCCGAATCCGGCGGCGTCCTCCGGCGCGTAGGACGGTACGGCCTCCGCCCAGACGGCCCCCGGGCCGGACGCCGGCATCGCCGCGAACTGCTGGTCGTAGCAAGCGACTTGGGAGTAGCCGTCGTACTGCGGCCCGCCCTGGTACTGCTCCGGCACCGGGTACGCGTAGACGGACGCGTCGTAGCCGTAGGCGTAGGCGGAGTCGTACCCCTGAGCCGCGGCGTAGGGGTCCTGCTCGGGGGCGAAGCCGACGGGGACGTACGTGTACTGCTGCGTCACCGGGTCGTACTGGTAGGCGTACCCGGGATCCGGCTGGGCCAGGGTCTCGTAGCCGTACCAACTGGTGTCAGTGGTCACGGGAGTCCCTATCCACCTCGACAGCAGGAAATTGCGGTGACTGTATCCCCGCCCCAGGACCGGATACAAGCGAACGACCGAACTGTCAGGCTAGGTACTACTTGTCCGATCAGTCATGCTGACGAGGTGTCAGGCCACCTCCGCCGCAGGGCCCGCGGCGGCCTCCGGCGTGGGGGTGAGCGCCTCGCGGATGCGGGCCAGAACGGCGCCGTGCATCGGCAGGGAGAGGTGCCCGACCCCGGGCACCAGCACGTTCTCCGCCAGCAGATCCGGATGGTCCAAGCGTGCGCTGTGCTGCGGAAGGATGACCGGGTCGAGGTCGCTCCAGATCGACAGGAAGCGCGTCGCGCAGCCGGGCGCGGGCCGCTGGAGTTCCTCGAGCACCGCGCTGCCCGGGAGCAGCTGTCGAACGATCGGCAGCGGCTGGAGCAGGTGTGCGGCCAGCGTCCCGCGGTGCGGGGTGGCCACCGTGACCACGGTGTGCACATGCGCGTCGCCGCCGAGCCGCTGCACGTAGTAGCGGGCGACCAGGCCGCCGAGGCTGTGTCCGACCAGGGCCACCCGGGCCCCGCCGTACACCCTGCGGGTGTGCTCCACATGCCGGCCGAGCAGGGCGGCGGCCTCGGGCAGGCTGAGGGCGAGCGAGTTGTAGTTGAGGCTGTGCACGTGGTCCCAGCCGTGCACCCGCAGGTGGTGCCGGAGCAGCGTGAAGACCGCGCGGTTGTCGAACAGCCCGTGCAGCAGGATCACCGGGTGGTGCCTGGCCGCCTCCTCGTGCAGGCAGTGCGGCCGGCGCAGCGGCCAGTCGCCGCCGTGGAGCCCGACGGGGTACATCAGCACGTGCCCGGCGAGTGCGGCGGACTCCAGGCCCGCGCAGCGGGCGAGGGCGAGGCCGCTGCTGCAGAGAGGGATGCTCACGGGAGACCTCCCCAGGGCTCCGCGGCGCTGTCGGCACGGAGCTGACGTTCGCTCAGATGTGATTCTCCCCTCGCCTGCCCCCGTGAAACGGATTTCCGGCTCCGCTGGCGCTAGTCTCCAGCTCAGCGCACGGTGGGAACGCCGGTTAACTACAGGGTCGTAGCAGTGGAGTGCAGGAGGCAGTGATGGGTGTGTCCGGGCCGATCCGGGTGGTCGTCGCGAAGCCGGGCCTCGACGGCCACGACCGGGGCGCGAAGGTCATCGCGCGCGCCCTGCGCGACGCGGGCATGGAGGTCATCTACACCGGCCTGCACCAGACGCCCGAGCAGATCGTCGACACCGCGATCCAGGAGGACGCGGACGGCATCGGCCTGTCGATCCTCTCGGGCGCGCACATGACGCTGTGCGCGCGGGTGGTGGAGCTGCTGAAGGAGCGCGACGCGGCGGACATCGTGGTCTTCGGCGGCGGCATCATCCCTGACGCCGACATCCCGCTGCTGAAGGATCTCGGCGTCGCCGAGATCTTCACCCCCGGCACGCCGACGACGGACGTCGTGGCCTGGGTCGAGGGCCACGTCCGCCAGGCGGCGTAGCCGCACCCCTTCCCGCCCCTGTACCCGCCGACCCGGTGGGGCGCGCGTGTCCCCCGTGCCGGCAACCCGGCACGGCCCCGGTCAGGCGGCGCAGCCGCCCAGCCCAGCGAGGCGCAGCCGCCGGGCGGCGTAGCCGCCGGGGGCGCGGGGAACTGCGCGACCAGCCCCCACTGAGGGGGGTTCGACGCTGAGTGCGGGCCGGACCTCCCTGGGTGGTGGGTTCCTCGCGCAGTTCCCCGCGCCCCGGGCGGCTTGCGCCGCCCGACGGGGTTGCCCCATGCACCCCTGGCGGCTGCGTCGCCCAGGGGGCGATAGGCCGCTCGACACGGCCACACCTGCCCCGGGCGGCTTGCGCCGCCCGGCTGCGGGGCGTCAGGCCGCTCGGGCTGCCATCCACCCCTGGCATTGGCGGCTGCGCCGACCAACGGCTGAGCCGTGCGCCGGGCGTTATGCCGGGCGGTCGGGCTGAGCGCGCCCCTGGCGGCTTGCGGCACCCTGCGGCGGGGCGTGGCCGCTGTGGACTGCCATCCGCGCCTGGCGCTGGCGGCTGCGCCGGCTGACGGCTGAGCCGTGGGGCCGGGCGTTATGCCGGGCGGTGGGGGGAGTGTGCCCTGGGGCCCGCTGTGCCCGGCGGGAGGCCGGGTCGCTCGGGTGTGCCATCCGCGCCTGGCGCGGGCAGCTGCGCGGCCTGACGGCTGAGCCGCATGCCGGCCGGGGGTGCCAGCGCGAGCCTGGGCGGCTGCGCCGCCTCACGGCGCGGGTGCTTGGCCGGGCAGTACCCTCTCAACGGTCACAGGGGGCCGGGCTCAGTTCGGAGAGCATCGTCGCGCGGAGGCGCAGCGTGCCGGCGAGGTTGGCGAAGATCTCCGCCCAGGCCGCGGAGCCGGCTTCACCCAGCTCGTCGATCAGTGGGGCCGTTTCCGGCGCGAGCGAGCGTTCCGCGAGGCCCAGGACGCCGCTGTGGCTCCACGGATAGCCGCCCCGCCGGGCCGCGCGGGCCAGCGCGGAGACGACTGCCTGGCTCAGTTCGCGCGGCCACGGCGCCGTGCACGGCACCAGCAGCTGGAACGCGTCCGCGAGCCCGTGCTCCGTCAGGAACCGCGCGGTCCAGGCGGCCCGCTGTTCCGGGGGCAGCACCGTCAGCAGCTTCGCGGCCGTTCCCACGGCCGGTTCCGTCGGGCCGTTGAGCAGCGCGTGCGCCCAGGCCGCGTCCGCCTGGCGGACCGCGGCCCGGGCCCAGGCGTCGTGGAGCTCGGCGCGCCACTCCCCGGCGACCGGGACCGCGACCATCCGCTCCGCCGAGCCGAGTTGCTCCGTCCACACCGACAGCGGCGCCGCTGCGACGATCTCGCCCAGCCAGTAGGCGCGGTCCCCACGCCCCGTCGGTGACGTGGGCGCTATGCCGTCCCGGCGCATCGCCGTGTCGCACTCACGGGGCGGCTCCACCTCCAGCAGCGGGGCGCCCACCGTGCCGGTCAGCCGGACGCAGGCGCTCGCCCGGTCCGCCATGCGCAGCGACAGCGCGGAGCCGGGCAGGGCGGAGAGCAGCTCCGCGGCGGTCGTGCGGACGTTCTTGGCCCGGTCCGACAGGGCCTCCTCCAGGAAGGGCTCGTCGGCCAAGGAGAGGCCGTCCTGCAGCGCGTCCAGGAACAGCAGCCGGTCTTCCGCGCGCTCGCTCCGCCACGTGCTGCGCAGGAGCTCCAGACCTGCCCCGGGGTCCCGGCGGCGGAGCCGGGTCAGCTGGGTCACCCGCTCGGCGAACAGGCCCTCCTGCCACAGCGTCAGGTCCGGCTCCACCCCGGCGTCCGCGTCGCTCACCGCCGTGCGCAGCACGTAGCGCCAGTCGGGGTTGGCCTCCGCCAGGCGGCGGCCGAGCGGGCCGGCCAGTGCCACGACGTCGGCACGCAGTTCGCTGCGAGCGCGGCCCGCGTCCAGCAGGGCGGGCACCGATTCGCGCGGCGCGCGGTATCCGTGGCCACGGGCGGCGGCCAGCCACTGGGGGAGCAGCTCACCCATGCTGACCAGCGTGGGATCGCCGCCCCGCCGCTCGGCCAGCAGGGCGGTCAGGCGCCGCCGGGCCGCCTCCGGCAGCTCCGGGCGGGCATCTGCGGCCGACGTGGCGGGCAGCGGCAGGGGCGGCCCCGGACGGCGTCCGGCGCGGCGGCGCACGGTCGCCTCGGCCGCCGCGGCCAGCGGCCGGGCGGCGGCCTCCCCGGTGCGGTCGGTGCCGACGAGCGCGGTCGAGAGCAGGGACTGCCAGGTCACGATGCCTCCGGGATCAGAGCGCGACGGCGCGGGGGTAGGCGGACTGGGGATGCCAGGCGGTGACGGCGGTGAAGCCGTCCGGCCCGAACTCCCCGAACAGCGTCAGCGGCTCTCCGGCGGAGACCGCGGCGGGCAGCCAGGGCGAGCCGAGCAAGGGGACCGATCCGGTGGCGTCGGTGACGTGCCAACGGCCGGACGCCGCAACGGGGGTGACGCCCTGGAGGACCACCGGCCAGGAGTCCAGCCAGGGGTCGTCCGCCAGCGCCTCGGCCCAGGCAGCGTGCGCTTCGTCCACGGAGGCGCCCGGCGGGGGCGCGGGCGGCGTGCTGGGAGCGCCGTAGCGCTCGCCGAGTACGGCCCGGAGCGGCCGGGCGGCGGGGTGGTAGGCGAGATCGGCCTCCAGGTGCAGGCCGGTGGGCAGTGCGAGATCCGGCGCGACCCCCGGCCGGCCGAACGAGAGCAGCAGGGCGATCCGCCCGGTGGCGCTGCCGTGCAGCCAGATCCGACGGGTCGTCAGCCGGTCGTCCGCGGAGTCGCGGGAGCCGAGCACCAGCCAGTGGTCGCGGACCCGAACCCCTTGGAGCACCTCGGCGCTGTCGGTGGTGAAACCGACCCTGGACCGGACCGTCGCGGCCAGCCCTTCGGGCAGCTCCGCCACGCGCTCGTAGCCTGCGGCGAGCAGGTCGAGCAGGGCGTAGGACTCCAGCAGGCGGCCCGGCCAGCCCTCCCCGCTCGCCGATATCGCGCCCAACTCCCGCACCCGCGAGGCGAGTCCGGGAGCCTGGGCGTCGACCATGCGGGCCGCGACGGCGTCCCAGGGCCGGTACCCCTGCGCGGGCGCGTCGGCCAGCCCGGCGCGGAGCCCGTCCGCGAGCCGGCTGCGCAGCTCGGCCGCGCCGGCGGCAACCCGGGCCTCGCGAGCGGCGCGGCGTCCGGGGTCGGCGGACTTGGCGGCCTTCGCCTCACCGCGCTGCCGTCGCCCCTCCAGCCAGCCGGCCGCCCACTCGGGCGGCTCGGCGGCCGGCGCGCCCTCGGCGGACCACCGCAGCAGCAGGGCGAGGGCGTGCTTGCAGGGGAACTTGCGGGACGGGCAACTGCAGTGGAAGGCCGGCCCGGTGAGGTCCACCACGGTNAGGGCGAGGGCGTGCTTGCAGGGGAACTTGCGGGACGGGCAACTGCAGTGGAAGGCCGGCCCGGTGAGGTCCACCACGGTGCGGTAGGGCTTGCTCCCGCTGCCCTTGCAGGCACCCCACAGGGCGCCTTCGGCGCAACCCACCTCGGCCCACGGCGCGGGACCGACGAGCTTGCCCGCGGCCTTCGCTGACGTGGCGTCAGGGGAGAGGGAGAGAACGTGATCGGTAGTCCAGCGATCGTTCATGCCTTTGAAGGTAGGCCGCCCCACTGACAGTTGCGGGTGGGCGGCCGGACCCTGGGTGGATCCGCCCGCGTCCGGTACAGGACCCCCCGGGGGTGGGCCGAGAGCGCACCTGCGGCGGAGCCGCACATGTCGCTGACCTCCCGCCCCTTGGCGCTTGGCCCGGCCGTGGGGCCCCGGTCATCCTCGACGCGCTTCGCGCGGCCATGGACCAGCGGCACCTTGGCGCTTCACGCGCCTGGGGCCCCGCCGCCTCCGGTGTTTTCGCGTGCGGTGGGCCCCGTACCCCTGCGGGTGCTTTGTGCGGCCGTGGTCGTTCGGCGTGATGGGAGCGGCCCCAAGGCTCTCGCGCGGCCCGCGCGGCAGTGGCCCCGCCGCCTCCGGTGTTTTCGCGTGCGGTGGGCCCCGTACCCCTGCGGGTGCTTTGGTCGGCCCTGGTCTGTTCGGCGTGATGGGAGCGGCCCCAACGCTCTCGCGCGGCCCGCGCGGGGGTGGCCCCGCCGCGCCGCCAGGGCGCTTCGCGCCGCGGGCCGGCCCGTGCCGGGCCGGCGCTTCGCGCCCTGGGAGCGGCGGTGGGACCAGCGGGCGGCGATGGGGGCCGGGTTCTGTCAGTGGTCGGGTGCAGAGTGGTTCCTGCCGACAGCGAATCGCTGGTTCGGGCCACTCTCCGCATCCCTGAGCTGCCGTCAGACACGGCGACACCTGCCTGAGGAGAACCATGTCCGCAAGCATCAGCACGCCCCTCCGTCCGCACGCCGAGGACGCCTACGCCGACGAGCTGGCCGCCCTCGCCGCTGCCGACGAGCGGCCGCGGCCGGCGCGGTGGCGGCTGTCGCCGCACGCCGTGGCCACGTACCTGCTGGGCGGCACGCTGCCGGACGGCACGGTGATCAGTCCGAAGTACGTCGGCCCCCGCCGCGTCGTCGAGGTCGCGATCACGACCCTGGCGACCGACCGGGCGCTGCTGCTGCTCGGCGTGCCCGGCACCGCCAAGACGTGGGTCTCCGAGCACCTCGCGGCAGCGATCAGCGGGGACTCGACGCTGCTGGTCCAGGGCACCGCCGGCACCGCGGAGGAGGCCGTCCGCTACGGATGGAACTACGCCCGGCTGCTCGCCGAGGGGCCCAGCCGCGAGGCGCTCGTGCCCAGTCCGGTGCTGCGGGCCATGGCGGACGGGAAGACCGCCCGCGTCGAGGAGTTGACCCGCATCCCGGCCGACGTGCAGGACAGTCTGATCACCATTCTGTCCGAGAAGACGCTGCCCATACCGGAGTTGGGCGAGGAGGTCCAGGCGGTCCGCGGCTTCAACCTCATCGCCACCGCCAACGACCGCGACCGCGGCGTCAACGACCTCTCCTCGGCACTGCGCCGCCGCTTCAACACGGTCGTCCTGCCGCTGCCCGCGTCCCTGGACGACGAGGTGGCCATCGTCGCGCGCCGGGTCGAGGAGTTGGGCCGCTCGCTCGAGCTGCCGCAACTGCCCAGCGGGGTGGCTGAGATCAGGCGCGTCGTCACCGTCTTCCGCGAGCTGCGCGACGGCGTCACGGACGACGGACGGACGAAGGTGAAGTCGCCGTCCGGCACCCTCTCCACCGCCGAGGCCATCTCCGTCGTCACCAACGGGCTGGCGCTCGCCGCGCACTTCGGGGACGGTGTGCTGCGCCCTGCGGACGTCGCGGCCGGGATCACCGGTGCGGTGGTGCGCGATCCGGCGACGGACCGTCAGATCTGGCGCGAGTACCTGGAGTCCGTCGTCCGCGAGCGGGACGACTGGAAGGACTTCTACCGCAGCTGCCGCGAGCACGTGTGAGCCCTGCCGTCCGCCGACCACCGACCGCCGACCGAGAAGAGAGGAGCAAGGGCCTTGAGCCAGACCTTCCCTGAGGCGCCGCCCGTCGCCCTGCTCGGAGTGCGCCACCACGGGCCAGGCTCCGCGCGGGCCGTCGCCGCCGCGCTCGCCGCCTACCGGCCCGACTGCGTGCTGATCGAGGGGCCGCCCGAGGCCGACGCGCTGCTGCCGCTCGCCGCCGAGCCGGACATGGCCCCGCCCGTCGCCCTGCTGGCGCACGTCGTGGACGAGCCGGCGCGGGCCGCGTTCTGGCCCTTCGCCGCCTTCTCGCCGGAGTGGGTCGCGATCCGCTGGGCCCTGGACGCCGGCGTGCCGGTCCGCTTCATCGACCTTCCGGCCGCGCACAGCCTGGTGCTGCCGCCCGAGGGGTCGGCCGCCGACCGCACCGACCCGATCGCCGAACTCGCCCGCGCCGCCGGGGACGAGGACTCCGAGCGCTGGTGGGAGGACGCGGTCGAGCACCGGCTCGGCGCTCAGGGGAACGTCCTGGCCCCCTTCGCGGCACTCGCCGAGGCGATGGCGACGCTCCGCGAGGGCCGGGCCGACGAACCGTCGGACGTCCGCCGCGAGGCGTTCATGCGCAAGCAACTGCGCGCGGCCCGGCGGGCCGGGCACCAGCGGATCGCCGTCGTCTGCGGTGCGTGGCACGTCCCCGCGCTGGCCGCGAAGGTCCCGGTGGCGCAGGACGCGGAACGGCTCAAGGGTCTGCCCAAGGCGAAGGTGGAGCTCACCTGGGTGCCGTGGACACACGGGCGGCTCTCGGCCGCCTCCGGCTACGGCGCCGGCATCGCCTCACCCGGCTGGTACCAGCACCTCTTCGAGTCGGGCCCGGACGTGCTGCCCCGCTGGCTCGCCCGCGTGGCCGAACTCCTGCGCAGCGAGGACGTGTCGGTCTCCTCGGCCCACGTGATCGAGTCGGTCCGGCTGGCCGAGGCGCTCGCCGCGATGCGGGGCCGCCCGCTGGCCGGCCTCGTCGAGACGCTGGACGCGGTCCGCGCGGTGATGTGCGAGGGCTCCGACGTCCCGCTGGGCCTGGTGCTCGACCGGCTGGTGGTGGGGGACGTGCTCGGCCAGGTGCCCGAAGCGGCGCCGGCGGTCCCGCTGCAGCGGGACCTGACGCGGGCTCAGCGCGCCCTGCGGCTGCGGCCGGAGGCCGCGGAGCGAGCACTCGACCTGGACCTGCGGAAGGAGACCGACGCGGAACGCAGCCGGCTGCTGCACCGGCTGCTGCTGCTCGGCATCGACTGGGGGCAGCCGGCCCGTCCGGAGCGTGGCAGCACCGGGACCTTCCGGGAGAGTTGGAAGCTGTGCTGGTACCCGGAGTTGGCGGTGCGGACGGCCGAGGCCGGCGGCTGGGGGACGACGGTGCTCGCCGCGGCGACGGCGCGAGCCGCGTCCCGTGCGGCCGAGGCCGCGGATCTGCCGGAGCTCACCGCGCTTGCCGAGGCCTGCCTGCTGGCGGACCTGCCCGAGGCGCTGCCCGTGGTCATCACGGCGCTGGGAGACCGCGCGGCGCTGGACTCCGACGCCGCCCACCTGGCCCAGGCGCTCCCGGCCTTGGTCCGGGCCCTGCGCTACGGCGACGTCCGCGGCACCGACGCGTCCTCGCTGCGCGGGCTCGCCGAGTCACTGGCGGTCCGCCTCTGTGTCTCCCTCCCGGTGGCCTCCGGCAACCTGGACGCCGACGCGTCCCGCACCATGGCCGCCCACCTCACCGCCGTCCACGCCGCCATCGCTCTGCTGGCCCCCACCCGCTCTGATCCCCCGGCTCCCGATCCAGCCCCGTCCGCGGCCGCGGCTTCGCCGCACGCCGGCGTGGAAGGCGGGGACGCGGCTGCACCAGCGCCGGGCGGGGCTTGGCCGAACATGACCGGGGACGAGGGGACGGGGCTTGGGGCGCCGGAGGCGCCGGAGGCATCAACGGATCGTCCGGCCGGTGGCCGACTCGTCGCCTCCGCCACAGCCTCCACCGTCGCCACGCAGTGGCGGGCCGCGCTGCGCGGGCTGGTGGGGCGGGAGTTGGCGGCGCCGCTGGTGCGGGGGCGTGCGGCGCGGCTGCTGCTCGACGACGGGCTGCTCGAACCGGAGGAGGCGCAGCGGGAGTTGGGGCTCGCCTTGTCGACGGCGGTGCCGCCCGCCGAGGCAGCGGCGTGGATCGAGGGCTTCCTCGCCGGGAGCGGCATGCTCCTGCTGCACGACCGCAAGCTGCTCTCCCTTCTGGACGACTGGCTCGTCGGCATCCCGGCCGGGGCCTTCCCCGAGCTGCTGCCGCTCCTCCGGCGCACCTTCGCCCAGCTGGAGCCAGGCGTCCGGCGCAACGTCGGCCACCTGGTGCGGGCCGGCGGCGAGGGTCACCCGCCCTCCGCCCAGGACGAGTTCGACATCGACGAGACCCGTGCCGCGCCGGCCGTCGCCACCGTGCGACTGCTTCTCGGTCCCGGCACCCCCACAGCCGTGAGCAACGGCTACGGCTACGGCAACCGCAGCGGCGACGGAAGGATCGGGGCATGAGCGCGGACACCGAGGAGCGGCTGCGCCGCTGGCGGCTGGTGCTGGGCGGCGAGCAGGACGGCACCGGTGTCCAGCTCACCGGCGCGGACGCGGGCATGGACCGGGCGCTGGGCAGCCTCTACGGCGAGCGCAGCGCCGGCCTCGGCGGCTCCGCCCCCAAGGTCGCGCGCTGGCTCGGGGACATCCGGGGCTACTTCCCGTCCAGCGTCGTGCAGGTGATGCAGCGCGACGCGGTGGACCGGCTCGGGCTGACCCGGCTGCTGATGGAGCCCGAGCTGCTCGAGGCCGTCGAACCGGACGTGCATCTGGTCGGCACGCTGCTCTCGCTCGGGCGGGCGCTGCCGGAGACGACCCGGGAGACCGCCCGCGCCGTCGTCCGCAAGGTCGTCGCGGAGCTGGAGCGGCGCATCGCCACCCGGACCCGCTCCGTCGTCGGCGGCGCGCTGGACCGCAGCGCACGCACCCACCGCCCCCGGCACCGGGACATCGACTGGGACCGCACCATCCGCGCCAATCTGCAGAACTACCTCCCCGAACAGCACACCGTGGTCCCCGAGCGCCTGGTCGGCTATGCCCGCGCCGGACGCAGCGTCAAGAAGGAGGTCATCCTCTGCATCGACCAGTCCGGGTCCATGGCGGCGTCCGTCGTGCACTCCTCGGTCTTCGGGGCCGTGCTGGCCTCCATGCCGTCCCTGACGACCCGTCTGGTCGCCTTCGACACCGAGGTGGTGGACCTCACCGACGCTCTGGACGACCCGGTGGACGTGCTCTTCGGCGTCCAGCTGGGCGGCGGCACCGACATCAACCGGGCGCTCGCCTACTGCCAGTCGAGGATCACCCGTCCCGCCGACACCGTCGTCGTGCTGATCAGCGACCTGTACGAAGGCGGCATCCGGGACGAGATGCTCAGGCGGGTGGCCGCGATGAAGGCGGCGGGCGTGCAGTTCATCGCCCTGCTCGCGCTGTCCGACGAGGGGGCCCCGGCGTACGACCGCGAGCACGCCGCGGCGCTCGCCGCACTCGGCGCTCCGGCCTTCGCCTGCACTCCGGACCTGTTCCCGGAGCTGATGGCGGCGGCGATTCAGAAGCTGCCGCTGCCGATACCGGAGGGGACCGCGGCCACGGCCTGACGGTCCGTCAGCGGCAGGGCGGCCCAGACCGTCTTGCCGCCCCGGCCCATCCGGGGCACGGTCCCCCAGGCGGCGGCGAAGGTGTCGATCAGGAACATCCCCCGGCCGTGCTCGTCGTCCTCTCCGGCCTGGCCGACCTGGGGCAGGTCGCGCCGGTCCTCGTCGTCCACCTCGACGAAGAGCATCCCCCGGGCGCTCCACATCCGGACGTTCAGCCGGGAGCTGCTGGTGTGCGTGACGGCGTTGCCGACCAGCTCCGACATGCACAGCTCGGCGTCGCCCTCGGCCTCCGAGGGGAGCTTCCACATGGCCGCGGTGATCCGGACGAAGCGGCGGGCCCGGCTCACCGAGGCGGGCACGCCGGGAAAGGTCGCGGCGGCCTGCCGGTCCATGGGCCATGCCGTGCGGGCGTGGCTCAGGTCCCGGTCGCTGCGGAGCCCACTGCCGACTCTGTACATCATTACCTACTGTGACGAGTCCGTTACGTATCTCACACTCTCCGACCATGGGCGGCTCCGCAACCGAAAACGCCGGAAACTGCCCCTTCGGGCGTGTCTCCGGCCGGGCGGGTCGCCGACCCGTTCGGACTCCCGGCACTGGCCCTACCGGGGGGTTGTGACCGTAATCACCGGGTGATCGGGGCCTGCGGGTGAAACACGCCGCCGCCGACAGGGATAACCTGCGGGATGGACATACCGCGTGCCACGCCGCCGTGTGATCCCCGTAGCGAAGGTGCCCGCCGGGCCGGACTTCCGAGTCGGCCGGGCGTACCTCCTCCGTCCACGACGACCACCAGCGGTGCGCTGCGCCGCAGGCGTAGTGCGGCACGCGGGGTAGAGAAGCAGACGCGATCACAAGGACGGACGCGCGTGGACCTGTTCGAATACCAGGCGAGGGATCTCTTCGCCAAGCACGGTGTACCGGTGCTGGACGGCGAAGTCATCGACACGCCGGAGGCCGCGCGTGCGGCGACCGAGCGCATGGGCGGCAAGTCCGTCGTCAAGGCGCAGGTCAAGGTCGGTGGCCGTGGCAAGGCGGGCGGCGTCAAGCTGGCCGCCACCCCGGACGAGGCCGTCGCCCGTGCGACGGACATCCTGGGCATGGACATCAAGGGCCACACGGTCCACAAGGTGATGATCGCGGAGACCGCTCCGGAGATCGTGGAGGAGTACTACGTCTCCTTCCTGCTGGACCGGGCCAACCGCACCTTCCTCTCCATCGCGTCCGTCGAGGGCGGCATGGAGATCGAGGAGGTCGCGGCCACGCGTCCCGAGGCCGTCGCCAAGACCCCGATCGACGCCAACGAGGGCGTGACGGCCGAGAAGGCCGCCGAGATCGTCGCCGCCGCCAAGTTCCCGGCCGAGGTCGCCGACAAGGTGGCCGACGTCCTGGTGAAGCTGTGGGAGGTCTTCGTCAAGGAGGACGCCCTCCTGGTCGAGGTCAACCCGCTGGCCAAGGTCGCCTCCGGTGATGTGCTGGCCCTGGACGGCAAGGTCTCCCTGGACGAGAACGCGGAGTTCCGCCACCCCGAGTTCGAGGAGCTGCACGACAAGGCCGCCGCGAACCCGCTGGAGGCCGCGGCCAAGGCCAAGGGCCTCAACTACGTCAAGCTCGACGGCGAGGTCGGCATCATCGGCAACGGCGCGGGTCTCGTCATGAGCACCCTGGACGTCGTCGCCTACGCCGGCGAGAACCACGGTGGCGTCAAGCCCGCCAACTTCCTCGACATCGGCGGCGGCGCCTCCGCCGAGGTGATGGCGAACGGCCTGGAGATCATCCTGGGCGACCCGGACGTGCGCTCCGTCTTCGTCAACGTCTTCGGTGGCATCACCGCCTGCGACGCCGTGGCCAACGGCATCGTGCAGGCCCTGGAGCTGCTCAAGTCCAAGGGCGAGGAGGTCACCAAGCCTCTGGTCGTCCGCCTGGACGGCAACAACGCGGAGCTGGGTCGTCAGATCCTGACCGACGCGAACCACCCGCTGGTCCAGCAGGTGGACACCATGGACGGAGCGGCCGACAAGGCCGCCGAGCTCGCGGCTGCGAAGTAAGGGCTGGGGACACCGAAATGGCTATCTTCCTCACCAAGGACTCCAAGGTCATCGTCCAGGGCATGACCGGCTCCGAGGGCATGAAGCACACCCGCCGCATGCTGGCCTCGGGCACGAACATCGTCGGCGGCGTGAACCCGCGCAAGGCCGGCACCACGGTCGACGTGGACGGCACCGAGGTCCCCGTCTTCGGCACCGTCAAGGAGGCCATCGAGGCCACCGGCGCCGACGTCTCCGTCATCTTCGTCCCGCCGGCGTTCACCAAGAGCGCGGTCGTCGAGGCCATCGATGCCGAGATCCCGCTGGCCGTCGTGATCACCGAGGGCGTGCCGGTGCACGACACCGCCGCGTTCTGGGCCCACGCGGGCGCCAAGGGCAACAAGACCCGGATCATCGGCCCGAACTGCCCCGGCCTGATCAGCCCCGGACAGTCCAACGCGGGCATCATCCCGGCGGACATCACCAAGGCCGGCCGCATCGGCCTGGTGTCCAAGTCGGGCACGCTGACCTACCAGATGATGTACGAGCTGTCCGACATCGGCTTCTCCTCGGCCGTCGGCATCGGTGGCGACCCGGTCATCGGCACCACGCACATCGACGCCCTGCAGGCCTTCCAGGACGACCCCGACACCGACCTGATCGTCATGATCGGCGAGATCGGCGGCGACGCGGAGGAGCGCGCGGCGGCGTACATCAAGGAGCACATCACCAAGCCGGTCGTCGGCTACGTGGCGGGCTTCACCGCGCCCGAGGGCAAGACCATGGGCCACGCCGGCGCCATCGTCTCCGGCTCCTCCGGCACGGCGCAGGCGAAGAAGGAGGCCCTGGAGGCCGCGGGCGTCAAGGTCGGCAAGACCCCGTCCGAGACCGCCCGGCTCGCCCGTGAGCTGATCGGCTGATTCGTCGGCACACCGAGTCGCTGAGCTGCTGACGGCCTGTCAGCGGCAGCGCCCTCCGGGCCGCACCAGCCCTCCACGGAGGTCCGTCCCCACGCGGGGGCGGACCTCTCGTGCTTTTGCGGTCGACCGGCCAGTGGCGCGGGCCGGACCGGTCAGTGGTGGCCGCAGGGGATCGCGAAGAGGCCGCAGAAGGACCAGGCCGGCGCTGCGCGGTCAGCCGCGCGGCTCGGCACCCGCAGCGGAGTCGCCGGGAACGCCGCCCGCTGCCACAGGCCCGGGTCCGCGACCTCGGCGGGCGCCTCCGCCGCCGCTCCGCGCGCGGGCGTTCCGCCGCCCACCCGGGCCGCGGTCACGGCCGCCGGGGATGTTGAGGTCGGGGCCGACGTGGGCGAGGCCGGCGTGGCCCGTACCGGGGCCTCGCGAGCGAAGGAGCCACCGTCCGCGGTCGCGCCGGCGATCGCGCCCACCGTGCCGAGGACGAGCACGGCCGCCGCCACCGTGAGTCCGCCGTCGTGCAGCCTCGCCCGCATCCGCGTCCGGGCGGGACGCACGTTCCGCGGCTCCGCGCCGCAGCTGCGGATCGCCGCAGCCCGGGCCTGGGCGCCCAGCCTGCGCCCGAAGCCCGCGCTTGACGGGTCGTCACCGACCAGCGCGGGCACGCTCCGCGCGAGCTGCCTCCGGGCCCGGGCCACCCGGCCGTACGCCGCGGGCGTGCTGGACTCGACCTCGGTCGCGGTCTGTTTCCAGTCCAGGCCGACGACGTCGTGGAGCACCAGCGCGTGCCGCTGCGGCCGGGGGAGCCGCAACAGGGCGCGGACCAGGGCCCGGTCCCGCAGGCCGAGGTGGCCCGGCGTGTCGTCGGGGACGCGGAGTTGACGGTGCGGCAGGCGCAGCAGGTGCTGCATGCGCGGCCCACCGCGATGCCAGGGGGAGAGCGCCAGCTCCATCGCCCGCGCCCGTACCCATCCCTCGGGCGAGGAGTCCGCGCCCACCACCGCCCAGTTGTTCCACGCCAGTTGGAAGGCACGCCGGACGCAGTGCGCGGCGCGGTGCCGGTGGCCGGTGAGCAGGTAGGTCTGCCAGGTCAGCCGGGCGGTGGCGTCGAGTTCGAGGGCGTCGAAGGCCTCACGGGCGCTTGTCTGCATATACGAATTGTTCGGGCAAAGAGTGACAACTGCCATGTTTGTAGGCGGAACGGGTGTGGCGCGGGCGCATGGTGAGGCATGGCCGAAACCCAGTCCACCGCTCCGGTCCGAGCGCTGCGCGCACCCGCGCAGCTGACCGCCGTCGCCGCCGGGGCGGGCGCGGCCGGGGCCGGGATCACCCTGCTGGCGCTGCCGCTCTTCCTGCTCTGGCTGGTGACGCCGTACGCGGGCGGCGGCCTCGGCGATGTGCTGCATCTGGCCGCCTGCCTGTGGCTGCTGGCCCACGGCGGACCGCTCGGCCGCGCCGGCGCGCCGTTGGGAGTGGCCCCGCTGCTGGTCACCGCGGCGGTACTGACCCTGCTCTGGCGCACCGCGCGTCGGGCCGGGCAGGACGCCGGTCGTCCGGCTTCCGCGGCGTGCGCCATCGCGTCCGGCTACCTCGCGGTCGGCGCGGCGGCCGCGCTGGCCGCCGACGGCGGTGGGATCCGGGCCCGTCCGTTCGCCGACCTGGTCTGGATGCTGCTCGTCATCCCGCCGACGGTGATCCTCGGTGTCCGCGCCGGGAGTGGGGCGGAGTGGCGGCCGCTGACCGATGCCGCCCGTGTGGTCCGGGGCTGGGGACAGTACCTGGGCATCTGGGCGGTGGGTGTGGAGCAGGAGGAGCAGGGGGAGCAGGCCGGGATCGAGGGCAGGCCCAGCCGGTGGGCCTTCGGTTTCCGTGCCCAGTGGGCGCGCTGGCCCCGGGCCGAGGGTGCCCGCGCGGGTCTCGCCGCCGCGCTGGCCCTGCTGGGCGCGGGCGGCCTGGTCCTGCTCGCCGGGCTCGTGCTCAGCGGCGGCACGGCCGGGTCGGAGGCCGCGCAACTGGCCCCCGACGTGCCCGGACAGCTGGCGCTGCTGCTGACCTGCCTGGCCCTGGTTCCCAACGCGGCCGTGTGGGGCGCGTCCTACGCCCTGGGCCCGGGCTTCTCCCTCGGGGTGGGGGCCCACGCGTACGCGTGGTCTGCGGCTCAACTGCCTCCGCTGGCGCTGCCGTTGCTGGTGGCCGCCCCCGCGCCCGGCCGCTCGGCGGCGGGCTGCGCGGCGCTGGCCCTGGCACTGGCGCCCGGCCTGACGGCGGGCTGGTTCCTGCGCGGGACGGACGGGTTCGTGCGCACGCTGCAGGCGGCTCTCGCGTCCGCCCTGGTGGCCGGAGCCTGCACCGCCGCCGCCACCCTCCTGGCCGGCGGCGTCCTCGGCACTGACGCCCTGTCACATGTCGGCCCGGACCCGCTCCTCAGCGGCGCCGCCGCAGCGGGATGGACCTTCGCGGCCGCCGTCCCCACGGCCACCCTCTCGCACTGGGTCCAGACCCGACGGGGGCGGCGCGGCCGGAGCCTGCCGCTCAGCCCGACGCGTTGAGCTTGACGAGCCAGTGGGGCGGGCGGGGAGTGACGGAGGTGGCGCAGGCGTTGTACGCCGCCTTGGTCGGGGCGTGCGTCTGGCAGTCGTAGAAGGACTTGTAGTACAGCTGCAGGCCGAAGACGACCGCCACCAGCACCAGTCCCAGCACGCCCGCGATGAGGCCCCCCGTCGCGGCGGGGGCCTGGGGCTTGTACTCGGTCGGCGGCACCGGGTAGAAGTGCCCCGGCACCGGACCCTGCGGGGCCGCCACGGGCGGGACCGGCGCACCGCCGGTGAGCGCGGAGGCGGGCGTCTTCGCCTTTCCCCGAAGGGAACTGACGCCCCAGTAGACGCCGAGCGCAGCGAGCAGGAGCGTCACGTAGGGGACGCCCAGGATGAAGAAGAAGATGCTCCACATGCCCGCGAGCAGCGCGTACCGTGCCCGCCGCTGCACCGGGTCGCTGGGGTCGAAGCGGGGCTGCTGCGGCGGAGGGTAGGGGAAGCGGGGCTGCTGGCCCTGGTAGCCGGGGCTCCACGGGTGTGGCGGCGGCACGTGCGCGTGCCCGCGCTCCGGCGGGGTCGGCGTGGGGGCCTGCGGCGGGCGCGGAGCGCCGTCCTGCGGGGAGCCGGTGCCGGGCTGCTCGGGCCGTTCGCCGCTGCCGCCGTCCTCGGGGGAGCCGGCGGACCCGCGCGGACGCCACGGCTGGTCCGGTGCGCCTGCGGGCGGGGGAGCGAAGGGGTCCCGCCGCTGACCGGGGGTGTCGCCACTGTGGGCCATGGTGTCCGGATACTCCGCTGCTTCTCGGGTTCTCGTGCTTCTCGACCGTTCGGTGCCTGTTCCGCAGGGTCCTGACCGGGGACCTGCCAGGGACACCCTCTCATTCTCCGCCCCGGCCGGGGCCCCGTCGGGTCCGGTCCGGAGGACCGGGCGCTTGCCGGTGCCGGTATCGTTGCTGACGGACGGGCGGCCGCAGAGGTTCCCGTCCGAGCTTCGCGGACGCGGATGCCGGTCACAGGATGACACCCCGCGCCTGCCACCCCGACGGAGGACCTCGCAGTGGCCCTGATCAGTCCCGCCGCCGCTCCCGCGCGGCTGGTCGTCCTGGTGTCCGGTTCCGGCACCAACCTCCAGGCGCTCCTCGACGCGGCCGCCGACCCCGCCTACGGGGCGCGGATCGTCGCCGTGGGCGCGGACCGCGACGGCATCGCCGGCCTGGAGCGGGCCGAGAAGGCGGGCGTCCCCACCTTCGTGCACCGGGTCAAGGACTACGCGCTGCGCCAGGACTGGGACGCCGCGCTGACCGGCGCGACCGCCGCGTTCGAGCCGGACCTGATCGTCTCCGCCGGCTTCATGAAGATCCTGGGCGCCTCCTTCATGGAGCGCTTCGCCCACCGCATCGTCAACACCCACCCGGCCCTGCTGCCGTCCTTCCCGGGCGCGCACGGGGTCCGTGACGCGCTCGCGTACGGGGTCAAGGTGACCGGCTGCACCGTCCACCTGGTGGACGAGGGCGTCGACACCGGGCCGATCATCGCGCAGGGCGTCGTGGAGGTCGCCGACTCGGACCACGAGGACGGCGGCGACGCGCTCCACGAGCGCATCAAGACCGTCGAGCGGAAACTGCTCGTCGAGGCCGTGGGACGGATGGCCCGCGAGGGCTACCGCGTCGAAGGGCGAAGGGTCCTGATCCCCGGTCAGTAGCACCACCTCACATCAACCGCGGCGGCGGGGTGGTCATCCTGCCGGCGCATTGCGATAGGAATTCGGTAATGAGCAGCGGCAGCAACCAGCCCACGCCCACCTCCGAGAACGTACGACCCATCCGTCGGGCGCTCGTCAGCGTCTACGACAAGACCGGCCTCGAGGAGCTGGCCAAGGGCCTGCACGAGGCCGGCGTCGAGCTGGTGTCCACCGGCTCCACCGCGGCGAAGATCGCCGGCGCGGGCGTGCCGGTCACTCCGGTCGAGGAACTGACCGGCTTCCCCGAGTGCCTCGACGGCCGCGTCAAGACCCTGCACCCCCGCGTGCACGCGGGCATCCTGGCGGACCTGCGCCTGGAGTCCCACCGCGCGCAGCTGGAGGAGCTGGGCGTCGCGCCCTTCGACCTGGTCGTGGTGAACCTGTACCCGTTCCAGGCCACCGTCGCCTCCGGTGCGAGCCCCGACGAGTGCGTCGAGCAGATCGACATCGGCGGCCCGAGCATGGTCCGCGCCGCCGCCAAGAACCACCCCTCGGTGGCCGTGGTGACCAGCCCGGCCCGCTACGCCGACGTGCTGCAGGCGGTCGCCCAGGGCGGCTTCGACCTGGCCACCCGCAAGCGCCTGGCCGGCGAGGCCTTCGCGCACACCGCCGCCTACGACGTGGCCGTCGCCTCCTGGTTCTCCAGCCAGTACGCCCCGGCCGACGAGGAGCGCTTCCCCGCCTTCCTCGGCGCCACCTGGCAGCGCGAGAACGTGCTGCGCTACGGCGAGAACCCGCACCAGGCCGCCGCGCTCTACGTGGACGGCAGCGGCACCGGGCTGGCCTCCGCCGAGCAGCTGCACGGCAAGGAGATGTCCTACAACAACTACGCCGACACCGACGCCGCGATCCGCGCCGCCTACGACCACGACGAGCCCTGCGTCGCGATCATCAAGCACGCGAACCCCTGCGGCATCGCCGTCGGCAAGGACGTCGCAGAGGCCCACCGCAAGGCGCACGACTGCGACCCGGTCTCCGCGTTCGGCGGGGTCATCGCCGTCAACCGCCCGGTCACCGTGGCGCTGGCCGAGCAGATCGCCCCGATCTTCACCGAGGTCGTGTTCGCCCCCTCCTACGAGGAGGGCGCGGTCGAGATCCTGTCGCAGAAGAAGAACATCCGGCTGCTCCAGGGCACCCCGGTGCTGTCCCGGGTGGAGACCCGCCCGGTCACCGGCGGTCTGCTGCTGCAGCAGGCGGACCGGATCGACGCCGAGGGCGACGACCCGAAGAACTGGCAGCTCGTCAGCGGCGAGGCGCTGGGCGAGGCGGAGCTGGCCGAGCTGGCCTTCGCCTGGCGGGCCTGCCGGGCCGTCAAGTCCAACGCGATCCTGCTGGCCAAGGACGGCGCCTCGGTCGGCGTCGGCATGGGCCAGGTCAACCGGGTCGACTCGGCCCGGCTGGCGGTGCAGCGCGCGGGGGAGCGGGCCTTCGGCGCCTACGCGGCCTCGGACGCGTTCTTCCCCTTCCCGGACGGGCTGGAGGTGCTGACCGAGGCGGGCGTCAAGGCCGTGGTCCAGCCCGGCGGTTCGGTCCGCGACGACCTGGTGGTCGAGGCCGCGAAGGCGGCCGGGGTCACCATGTACCTGAGCGGGACCCGGCACTTCTTCCACTGAGCCGCTGACGCGGTGACGAACTGAGGCCCGCCTCCCCCGAGTTGGGGAGGCGGGCCTCGACTGTTCTGGGTCAGGCCTTACTTGACCTTGATGACCACGGTGTTCGCGGCCTTGTCGTGCCAGCCGCGCAGCTTGCCGCTGTTGTCGAAGAAGGGCGAGATGTAGATCAGGATCGAGCCCAGGCCGCAGGTGAAGATGCCCAGACCGACCGGGAAGCCCCAGCGGACCAGGGAGCCGCCGAAGTTCGGCTTCACGCCGGTGCGCTCGTCCACCACCATCAGGCCCAGGATCATCTTGCCCGGCGTGGCGCCCTTGAGGGCCACCCAGACGGTGTCCCAGGCCAGGAACAGCGCGGCCATCACGATGTCCAGCAGGAAGATGACGCCGAAGGCGAGGCCGCCCCCGTTGCTGCTGTCACTGCTGCTGAACACGGCGGCGAGGCCGATGAAGTAGACGACCAGGTAGATCACGAAGACGAACAGGCCGTCCAGCAGACGCGCGCCGAAACGAGCGCCGTAGGAGGCCACCGGGAACGTGCCGGTGGGCAGCGCGACGAAGCCGGTGTCGGCCGCGGCCACGCCCTGCTGCTGGTAGCCGTAGGCGGCCTGCTGGGCGTAGGGGTCGTAACCGGGCTGCGGCGGGACGGCGCCCTGCTGGGGGTAGCCGTAGGCCGCCTGGTCGTACTGCGGCTGGCCCTGCGGCGGCACGCCGCCCTGCTGCGGGTAGCCGTACTGCGGCTGACCCTGCTGCGGGTAGCCGTAGCCGGGCTGGCCCTGCGGGGGCTGGGGCTGGGCGTAGGGGTTGTTCGGGTCGGGCGGGTAGGACACTCAAGCCTCCGGGCAGGAAGGGTTTCTGACTGAACGTTGGTTTCTGAAGCGCAGTGGGATATCGCCTTGTTGCCTCTGAACAGCCACCCCCCGTGCCCCCTGCGACTGCTTTGGCAGTCTCTTTACCGTTGCCCATCGTTCCGTCTTGATCTTGAGCTGTCCAGCGAGAACCTGCTGCTGGAACCCAACCGATGCGTGCCCAGCACCAAATCCCTACATTTCTGTGCAGTCCGTGCCGCCGGAGGACCAGCCTCCGGCATCGGGGAGAATGGGCCCATGAGCGCCCAGATTCTCGATGGCAAGGCCACCGCCGCCGCGATCAAGTCCGAACTCGCGGAGCGCATCTCCGCCCTCAAGGCGCGGGGCGTCACGCCCGGCCTCGGCACCGTGCTGGTCGGCGACGACCCCGGCAGCAAGTCCTACGTCGCCGGCAAGCACCGCGACTGCGCCCAGGTCGGCATCGCCTCGATCCAGCGCGAGCTGCCCGCGGACGCCACGCAGGAGCAGGTCGAGCAGGTGGTGCGCGAGCTCAACGAGGACCCGGCCTGCTCGGGCTACATCGTCCAGCTGCCGCTGCCCAAGCACCTCGACGAGAAGCGGGTCCTGGAGCTGATCGACCCCGCGAAGGACGCCGACGGCCTGCACCCGACCAACCTCGGCCGGCTGGTGCTGAACATCGACGCCCCACTGCCGTGCACCCCCAACGGCATCCTGGTGCTGCTGCGCCGCCACGGGATCGAGGTCAACGGGGCCAATGTGGTCGTCGTCGGCCGCGGCATCACCGTCGGCCGCTCGATCGGCCTGCTGCTGACCCGCCGCAGCGAGAACGCCACCGTGACGCTCACCCACACCGGCACCCGCGACCTCTCGCAGCACCTGCGCGAGGCCGACATCATCGTCGCCGCCGCGGGCGTGCCGCACCTGATCAAGCCCGGTGACGTCCGTCCCGGCGCGACCGTGCTCGACGTCGGCGTCAGCCGGACCGAGGCCGGCCTGGTCGGCGACGTGGACCCGGGCGTGGCCGAGGTGGCCGGCTGGATCTCGCCGAACCCGGGCGGTGTCGGGCCGATGACCCGGGCCATGCTGCTCGTCAACGTGGTGGAGGCGGCCGAGAGGCAGGCCGGTGGCGCGCGCTAGCCGGCGTCCGCCGGTCGAGACGACGGGGACCTTCCGGCCCGAGGGCGGCCACGCCGCCGCCGGGCCGGGCAAGCCGCTGACGGTCCGTCAGTGGCCGATAACGGTGGTCCTGACGGTCGTCGGCGTCGGTCTGCTGGCCACCGTCTTCGGCGCCTGGCGCGCCGGGCTGGTCACCGTCGGCTGCGGGCTGCTGCTCGGCGGGCTGCTGCGGGCGCTGCTGCCCGAGGTCGGCATGCTCGCGGTGCGCAGCCGCTTCACCGACGTCCTGGTGCTCGGCTTCCTGGGCGGGATCATCGTGCTGCTTACCCTGTCCGCCCTGCCGGACCCGGTGCTGCGGCTGCCCTTCCACCTGCACGGCGGCCACTGATCGCGCCGGTGCGGGAAACGTGACGAAGGACTCCCCGTACGCGCGGAAGGCCCGGGCTCCCCGGGCCTTCCGGCTGGGATAACCTGGGGCCGGTCTCCTGAAGTAGAGAGATCGATCAGGGTCCGGCACTGCGGGCGCGCCCTGCACGTGCTCTGCTCGCCGAAGCCTGACCACCCCAGGTATTCGCAGGAGAGACGTCACTCATGACCCGCACTCCCGTCAACGTCACCGTCACCG
This sequence comes from Streptacidiphilus monticola, assembly GCF_042658505.1. Taxonomy (NCBI): domain Bacteria; kingdom Bacillati; phylum Actinomycetota; class Actinomycetes; order Kitasatosporales; family Streptomycetaceae; genus Streptacidiphilus; species Streptacidiphilus monticola. The sequence goes on from NZ_JBHSQJ010000021.1 coordinate 62,507, forward strand.
GCGCCGCCGGCCAGATCGGCTACGCGCTGCTGTTCCGCATCGCCTCCGGGCAACTCCTGGGCGCGGACGTGCCGGTGAAGCTGCGCCTGCTGGAGATCCCGCAGGGTGTCAAGGCCGCCGAGGGCACCGCGATGGAGCTGGACGACTGCGCCTTCCCGCTGCTCCAGGGCATCGACATCTTCGACGACGCCAACCAGGCCTTCTCCGGCGCCAACGTCGCCCTGCTGGTCGGCGCCCGTCCGCGCACCGCGGGCATGGAGCGCGGCGACCTGCTGGCGGCCAACGGCGGCATCTTCGGCCCCCAGGGCAAGGCGATCAACGACAACGCCGCGGACGACATCAAGGTCCTGGTCGTCGGCAACCCGGCCAACACCAACGCCCTGATCGCCCAGCAGCACGCCCCCGACGTCCCGGCGGACCGCTTCACCGCGATGACGCGCTTGGACCACAACCGCGCGATCGCCCAGCTGGCGAAGAAGACCGGCGCCGCCGTCTCCGACATCAGCAAGGTCACCATCTGGGGCAACCACTCCGCCACGCAGTACCCGGACATCTTCCACGCGGAGATCGCCGGCAAGAACGCGGCCGAGGCCGTGGCCGACGAGCAGTGGCTCGCGGACGACTTCATCCCGACCGTGGCCAAGCGCGGCGCGGCGATCATCGACGCCCGCGGCGCGTCTTCCGCCGCGTCCGCGGCGAACGCGGCGATCGACCACGTGTACACCTGGGTCAACGGCACCGCCGAGGGCGACTGGACCTCCGCGGGCGTCGTCTCCGACGGCTCCTACGGGGTGCCGGAGGGCCTGATCTCCTCCTTCCCGGTCACCGCGAAGAACGGCAGGTTCGAGATCGTCCAGGGCCTCGACATCAACGCCTTCTCCCGCCCCCGCATCGACGCCTCGGTGGCGGAGCTGGTCGCGGAGCGCGACGAGGTCAAGAAGCTCGGCCTCATCTAGTTCCACCCCCAGGGGCGCGGGGAACCGCGCGACCAGCCCTCCACGAAGGGGACTGGTTCGCCGTTCCCCGCGCCCCTGGTGTGTGCCGGGTTGATATCCTGCACACCAGCCGCGACTGGCGAACGGGGAAGGGACCTCGAGGGAGCGGCGGGAGCAGGACTCTCCGGTCGGCCGTACGCCTGGGCAGCCGGGTCCACGTAACGCGCGTACGAGACCCGGAGGTTGACGAGATGTCATCCCTGTCCCAGACCGATCCCGAGATCGCCGCCCTCGTCGGGGCGGAAGAGCAGCTGCAGGCGGACACGCTCCGGCTGATCCCCAGCGAGAACTACGTCTCGCAGGCCGTCATCGAGGCGACGGGCACCGTCCTCCAGAACAAGTACTCCGAGGGCTACCCCGGCAAGCGCTACTACGAGGGCCAGCAGAACATCGACCCGGTCGAGACCCTCGCGGTCGAGCGTGCGAAGGCGCTGTTCCACGTCGACCACGCCAACGTCCAGCCGTACTCCGGCTCGCCCGCGAACCTCGCCGTCTACCTCGCCTTCCTGCGGCCCGGGGACACCGTGATGGGCATGGCGCTGCCGATGGGCGGCCACCTCACCCACGGCTGGGGCGTCTCCGCCACCGGCAGCTGGTTCCGGGGCGTGCAGTACGGCGTGCGCCAGGACACCGGGCGGGTGGACCTAGACGAGGTGCGGGACCTGGCTCTGAAGGAGCGGCCGAAGCTGCTCTTCTGCGGCGGCACCGCCGTCCCGCGCACGATCGACTTCGCGGGCTTCGCCGAGATCGCCCGCGAGGTGGGCGCCGTCCTCGTGGCGGACGTCGCCCACATCGCCGGCCTGATCGCCGGTGGCGCGCACCCCTCGCCCGTGCCCTACGCGGACGTCGTCTCCACCACCACCCACAAGACCCTGCGCGGTCCCCGCGGGGCCATGCTCATGTGCACGGAGGAGCACGCCAAGGCCATCGACCGGGCCGTCTTCCCCGGGTTGCAGGGCGGGCCGCACAACCACACCACCGCCGCCATCGCGGTCGCCCTCAAGGAGGCGGCCACCGAGGACTTCCGCGCGTACGCGCACCAGATCGTCGCCAACGCCAAGGCGCTCGGCCAGGCCCTGGCCGCCCGGGGCTTCGAGCTGGTCTCCGGGGGCACCGACAACCACCTGCTGCTGATCGACCTCACCGGCAAGGAGATCGCCGGGAAGCCCGCGGCCAAGGCGCTGGACCGGGCCGGGATCGTGGTCAACTACAACACCGTGCCCTACGACCCCCGCAAGCCCTTCGACCCGTCGGGCATCCGGATCGGCACCCCCGCACTGACCTCGCGCGGGCTGACCGAGGGTCACATGCCCATCGTGGCGGACTGGATCGACCAGGTCGTGGACGCCGCCCGGAAGGGCGACGAGGAGGTCGTGGCCCGGGTCCGGGCCGAGGTCAAGGACCTCATGGACGCGTTCCCGGCTCCGGGGCTTTCTAGACTGTCCGCGTGAGCGAGACGCTGCAGGACGCGGGGCTGGTCCTCTTCTTCATCATTCTGGGCGGCCTCTTCAACGTGGCGGAGATCTCCCTGATCTCCCTGCGCGAGGGGCAGATCCGGGCCCTGGCCGAGCGCGGCAGCAAGCGCGCGGTCAGGGCCGCCCATCTGGCCGGGGACCCGAACCGTTTCCTCGCGGCGGTGCAGGTCGGTGTGACCTGCATGGGCTTCCTGTCCGCGGCCTTCGGCGCGGACACACTGGCCAAGAAGCTCTCGCCGGCCTTCGTCGACCTGGGCCTGTCCAGCGGCGTCGCGGACACCCTGGCGCTGGTGCTGCTGACCCTGGTCATCTCCTACGTCTCGCTGGTGCTGGGCGAGTTGACGCCCAAGCGGATCGGACTGCAGCGGGCCGACTCGCTCGCCCTGGTGGCCGCCCCGCTGGTGGACGCGATCTCGGTGGTGCTGCGTCCGGTGATCTGGCTGCTGTCCCGGTCCACCAACCTGATGGTCCGACTGCTGGGCGGAGACCCCGCCGCCGGACGCCACGCCATGTCCTCCGAGGAGCTGCGCGGGCTCGTCGCCGCGAACACCGAACTGACCACGGACGAACGGCAGTTGATCGGCGACGTGTTCGCGGCCGGGGAGCGGCAGCTGCGCGAGGTGATGGTGCCGCGCACCGAGGTCACCTTCCTGGACGCCGCGCAGGCCCTCGACGAGGTCCGCGCCGAGGTGCGGCAGTACCCGCACTCGCGCTATCCCGTGGTGGACGGGTCTTACGACCTGGTGCTGGGCTTCGTGCACGTCCGCGACCTGTACGCCTCGGAGGCCGCGGGCACGGTGCGGGACCTGGCCCGCCCGGTGAAGCTGCTGCCGGCGACGAAGGCGGTGCTGCCGTCCATGTCGGAGATGCGCAAGGAGGGCCACCACCTCGCCATCGTCGTGGACGAGTACGGGGGGACGGCGGGCATCGTGACGCTGGAGGACCTCGTGGAGGAGGTCATCGGCGAGATCCGGGACGAGTACGACAGCCAGGAGGAGTCCACCACCCGGCGCCTCGCCGGCGGCTCGGTGGAGGTGGACGGCCTGCTGAACCTGCCCGACTTCGCGGAGGAGACGGGCGTGGAGCTGCCCGAGGGCCCGTACGAGACGGTGGCCGGCTTCGTCGTCGCCGCGCTCGGCCGGCTCCCCGGCCAGGGCGACTCGGTGACGACGGACGGCTACACGCTGACGGTCACCCGGCTCGACGGCCGGCGGGCGGACCGGATCCGGGTGGCGGCGACGTCCCCGCGGGGTCGCGGCGAGGAGCCGCGCCAGGAGCCGCCCCGGGCGTAACCCGCTTGCGGCGTACCGCGGTTGGGGACGTCGGCGCTCGACCGGCCGACCGCCGCGACCACTTCGGCGGCCAGGGGCCACCTGGCCCGGGCGGCGAGGGGCGTCCGTGTGATGACTGTCACGTCGGGGACTCGCGGACCGCTCGCGTCCTGCGGCGACGCCGTTCCCGCCGCGCTCGCTGTGGACCTTGCTCCGACGCACCGGCGTCCTCCTGAGAGAATGGCGGCATGGTCACTGCCCGCCCCCGCGTCCTGTCCGGCATCCAGCCCACGTCCGGCTCCTTCCACCTGGGCAACTACCTCGGCGCCGTGCGCCAGTGGGTCAGCCTGCAGGACACGCACGACGCCTTCTACATGGTCGTCGACCTGCACGCGATCACCGTGCCGCAGGATCCGGCCGTGCTCCGGGAGAACACCCGGGTCTCCGTCGCCCAGCTGCTCGGCGTCGGCCTGGACCCGGACCGCTGCACCCTGTTCGTCCAGTCGCACGTGCCCGAGCACGCCCAGCTGGCCTGGCTGATGAACTGCCTGACCGGCTTCGGCGAGGCCGCGCGGATGACGCAGTTCAAGGACAAGTCCGCCAAGCAGGGCTCGGACGCCACCACCGTGGGCCTGTTCACCTACCCGATCCTCCAGGTGGCGGACATCCTGCTGTACCAGGCGGAGCAGGTGCCGGTCGGCGAGGACCAGCGGCAGCACGTCGAGCTGACCCGGGACCTGGCCGAGCGCTTCAACCACCGCTTCGGCGAGACCTTCACCGTGCCGCAGCCGTACATCCTCAAGGAGACGGCGAAGATCTTCGACCTGCAGGACCCGACGGTGAAGATGTCCAAGTCGGCCTCCTCGCCCAAGGGCCTGGTGAGCCTGCTGGACGAGGCCAAGGTCAGCGCGAAGAAGATCAAGAGCGCGGTCACCGACACCGACACCGTGATCGCCTACGACGAGAAGGAGAAGCCGGGCGTCTCCAACCTGCTGGCCATCTACTCGGCGATCAGCGGCCGCAGCGTGGCGGAGCTCGTGGAGCACTTCGAGGGCAAGATGTACGGCGCCCTCAAGACCGAGCTGGCCGAGGTCTTCGTCGAGTGGGTCACCCCGATCCAGCAGCGGGTCAACCTCTACCTGGACGACCCGGCGGAGCTGGACCGGGTGCTGGCGAAGGGCGCCGAGAAGGCCCGCGCGGTCGCCGCACCCGTCCTCGCCACCGCCTACGACCGCATCGGCTTCCTGCCGCCGGTGGCTGGCTGAGCGTGGGCGGCCCCATACCCGCGGTCGGGGACCCCGAGGACCGGATGGTCATCGGGGTCTCCGTCGCGGTGCCCGAGCCCTTCGCCGCCCAGGTGCAGGACGCGCGGGCGGGCTACGGCGACCCGCTGGCCCGGTCCATCCCCACCCATGTCACGCTGTTGCCGCCCACCGAACTGTCGGCAGCCGAACTGCCCAAGGTGGAGCGGCACTTGACGGAGGCGGCGGAGGCGCACCGGCCCTTCCGGGTGCTCCTGCGGGGCACGGACAGCTTCCGCCCGGTCTCGGCCGTGGTCTTCCTGCGGATCGAGGAGGGCGTCCACCAGATCAAGGCGCTCGAGGCCGACGTCCGGTCCGGTCCGCTGGCCCGCGAGCTGGCCTTCCCGTACCACCCGCACGTGACCGTGGCCCACAATCTCGAGCCCGCGGTGCTCGATCGCGCGCAGCACGAACTGCGCCGGTACCGGGCCGAGTTCACGGTTCCCGGGTTCAGCCTCTACCGGTTCGGCGCCGACGAGGTGTGGCGTCCGCTGCGGGCCTTCCCCTTCCCGGTATGAGCCCAGGAACTGCGTCAGGGCCTCGACGGACGGAACGGTAAGGTTGGCTGCTGTGCCTCAGTTCAGTGTGATCGTCCCCGCCTATCGTGTGCAGGCCTACCTCGGTGAGTGCCTGGACTCGGTACTGGAGCAGTCCTGCGCGGACTTCGAGCTGATCGGCGTGGACGACGCCTCACCCGACGGCTGCGGTGAGATCTTCGACCAGTACGCGGCGCGGGACCCGCGCGTCCGCGTGCTGCACCTGCCGGAGAACGTCGGGCTCGGACGCGCGCGCAACGCGGGCATGGAGATCGCCACCGGCGAGTACCTGCTCTTCCTGGACAGCGACGACACGCTGACCCCCGGCTCGCTCGAGGCGATCGCCGAGCGGCTGCGGCAGACCGGCGACCCGGAAGTCCTGATCTACGACTACGCCCGCACCTACTGGGACGGGCGCGTGGTCCGCAGCCGGGACGCCGAACTGTTCCGGCCCGCGCCGGACCGGCCCGACGTGTTCACCATCGCCGAGCGCGAGGACCTGCTGCGGCTGCTGATGGTGGTCTGGAACAAGGTCTACCGGCGGTCCTTCGTGGACAAGCACGAATTCCGCTTCCCGCCGGGGTACTACGAGGACACCCCGTGGACCTACCCGACGCTGCTCGCGGCGGAGACCGTCACCACGCTGGACCGGGTCGTGGTCCACTACCGCCAGCGCCGTCAGGGCGGCAACATCCTGGCCACCCGCAGCCGGAAGCACTTCGACATCTTCGACCAGTACGACCGGGTCTTCCAGTTCGTCGACGCCCATCCGCAGCTGGACGCCTGGCGGCCGCTGCTGCACCGGCGCATGGTCGAGCACTTCCGCACCATCGGTACCCACCCGGACCGCGTGCCGGCGGACATGCGCCGGGAGTTCTTCGAGCTCGCCGAGCAGGCCGAGCAGCGGCACCGCCCCGCGGGCGCCCCGGAGATCGACCCGCGCGGCAACTGGCGCTCCGGCAGCCTGGGCCAGGCGGCCCGCACGGCGAGGCGCTGGGTCCGCACCGCGAAGCCCGGCGTCCGCCGGGTCGTCGCCGGTCCGGTGCTGGAGAGCTACCAGAGGGTCCAGCGCCGGCTTCCGGTGGAGGAGGACCTCGCGGTCTTCGCCTCCTACTGGAGCCGCCCGCCGGCGTGCAACCCCGCCGCCATCCACGCGAAGCTGCGCGAGCTGGCCCCCGCGATCCGCAGCGCCTGGGTGGTCAAGTCCGACCGGCAGCGCGAGGCGCCGCAGGGCCTGCAGCTGGTGTCGCCCGGCTCGCGGGCGTACCGCGAGGTGATCTCGCGGGCGAAGTTCTTCGTCAACAACGTCAACTTCCCCGACGGCGCGCCCAAGCGCCCCGGCACGGTGCACCTGCAGACCCACCACGGAACGCCGGTGAAGAAGATGGGCCTCGACCTCCAGGACTACCCGGCGGCCGGCGCGACCATGGACTTCGAGAAGCTGCTGCAGCGCGTCGACCGCTGGGACTACAGCCTGAGCGCCAACCGGTACTCCACGCTGATCTGGGAGCGGGTCTACCCCTCGTCCTACCGGACGCTGGAGTTCGGCTACCCCCGCAACGACGTCTACTACAGCGCGGGCGCCGCCGAGGTGCTGGCGGCCCGGGAGTCGCTGGGTCTGGAGCCGGGCCAGATCGCCCTGCTGTACGCGCCGACACTGCGGGACTACCGCGCGTCCTACCGCCCCCACCTGGACCTGGAGCGCTTCGCGGCGAAGCTCGGCCCCGAGTACGTGGTGCTCAACCGGGCCCACTACCTCTACGACGCGCAGACTCCCGCCGACCGCGGCGGACGGCAGGGCAGCCAGGTGCTGGACGTGTCCGGCCACCCGTCCGTGGAGACACTGGCCCTGGCGGCGGACGCGCTGATCGCTGACTACTCGTCAGTGACCTTCGACTACGCCAACCTTGACCGGCCGATCGTGATATTCGCGGACGACTGGGAGATCTACCGGGAGACCCGCGGCGTCTACCTGGACCTCCTCTCCGGCCGCCCCGGCGAGACGCCGGGCGCGGTGGCCCGGACGGAGGACGAGCTGGTCGAGGTCTTCCGCAGCGGCGCCTGGGACGACTCCCGGGCGACCGAGCTGCGGGGCGCCTTCCGCGAGCGCTTCAACGAGTTCGACGACGGCCGCGCGGCGGAACGCGTCGTCCGCGCGGTGTTCCTGGGTGAGGACACCCCCGTGCCGGTGCTGCCGCTCCACGAACGCACCCCGGCCCCCCGCCCGGGGGCGTAGCCCCCGTCCCTTCCAGCCCCCGGGCGGCGCAGCCGTCCGGGGGCTGCACTTTGGCACGCTGAGCCCCGTCAGGGGCGCGGGGAACTGCGTCAGCAACCCACCACCACGGTGGTTCGTCCCGCACATGGGGTCGGACCTCCCCGAGTGGTGGGTTGCTCGCGCAGTTCCCCGCGCCCCTGACGGGGCGGGGGCTCAGCTGAGTTCGTACATGCGGTCGATGACGCGCTGCGCAGCCTTGCCGTCGTCGAGGTCGCAGAACGTCGCGCGGAAGGACGCGTACGCGTCCGCGTAGCGCTTGGCGACGCCGTCGGCGTCGCGGATCGCCGCCACCAGCTCCGCGGAGGTGCCCAGCAGCGGACCCGGGGCCTGCGCCTCGAAGTCGAAGTAGAAGCCGCGCAGGTTCCCCCGGTAGTGCTCCAGGTCGTACGTGTAGAAGAACATCGGCTTGCCGGTCGTCGCGAAGTCGAACATCAGCGACGAGTAGTCCGTCACCAGCACGTCCGCGATCAGGAACAGCTCCGCGATCTCCGGGTAGCTGGAGACGTCGAAGACGAAGCCGTCGCCCGCGCCGGGCACGGTGTCCACGATGTTGGCGTGCTTGCGCACCAGCAGCACGTGGTCGTCGCCCAGCTCCGCGGCCGCCTCGGGAACGTCGATGCGGAAGTCGAGCTTGTACCGGCCCTGGCCGTAGAACTGGTCGTCGCGCCAGGTCGGGGCGTAGAGGACGACCTTCTTCCCGGCGGGGATGCCGATCCGCTCGCGGATCCGGCGGGCCTGCTCCTCGCGGTCGTCCGCGTGCAGCAGGTCGTTGCGCGGGTAACCGGACTCCAGGATCTCGCCCTCGTAGCGGAAGGCCCGGCGCAGGATCGGGGTGGAGAAGGTGTTGGGGGAGACCAGGAAGCTCCAGTTCGGCGTCTCCTCGGCGACCTTGTCCAGGTACTCCAGGTCCGCGAACTGGACGCTGTCGATGTCGTGGCCGATCCGCTTGAGCGGTGTGCCGTGCCAGGTCTGCACGACGACCTGGCCCTCGCGCCGCCGGAACCAGTGCGGCTGGTGCGAGTTGACGACCAGGAACCTGCTGGTGGCCAGGGCCTCGTACCATGCCTTGCTGTTCACCGGCACGGCGGTGGCGCCCTCCGGCACCTCGCACTGCAGGTCGCGGACCACCCACAGGTGCTCCAGGTCCCGTCCCTGGCGGCGCAGTTCGGCGAAGACCGCGCGCGGCGAGTCGGAGACCTGGCGGCCGGAGAAGGTGTCGTAGAGCACCGCCTCGCGCAGCGGCTGCTCGGTGCGGGCCGCGGGGTAGAAGCTGTCGCGCAGCCGGCGCTGGTGGTAGGCGCCCAGCTCGGTGGCGTCGAGCTCCTGCAGCGACTCGATGGCCAGCCGGTCGAAGTAGCGCCGGTCCAGCAGCATCCGTCGGCCGCGGACCTCGGCGGTCGCGGGCAGCGACGGGTGCAGCGCGGTGGCCACCCGGACGGGGGCGTAGCGGTTGTCGTCCAGTTCGCCCTTGGGGCGGACGAAGGCGAACCAGTTGCCCCACCGCAGCGGGACGTTCCCGGCGAGCGAGTGCGGGACCGGGGCGAAGCGGGCGCTGAACCGCTCGCCGTCGCGCTCCAGCGGGTAGATGTGCTCCTCGGCGTGGCGGCTGTGGCGCAGCACCAGTTCGAGGTCGCCCTCGGGGACCGGGTAGGCGCCGCTCAGTTCCAGCTCGCCCGCGTCGGTCCAGGCGGCCGCGGTGGCCATGGGCTGTGCCGGGCCGTTGCGCAGGGTCAGCTGCTCGGTGGCGTTGCGGCCGACGACCAGGGCGTCCGGGTGCCGGTCGGCCTCGTCGACCGCCGACCGGGTGTACTGGGCTCCGGCCACGGACAGCTCCATGACCAGGGGCGTGGCCTTGCGGCCGGGCAGCAGCACCTCGGCCGTCCAGTGGTCGTGGCCCCAGTCGCCGCTCTCGTTGACGCTGCGCCGGGTGGCGCTGCCGGCCTCGTCCAGCTGCTCGGTGCGGACGAGCACGGTCAGCCGGTCCCCGGTCACCTGCGCCGGGAACTCGAGCACCTTCTTGCTCTGCCGGTGGGTCAGCCGCAGTGAGGCCTTCTCGGCGCCGGCGGCCTCCGCCGCCAGCCGGGCCGTCAACTCCACGTCCCGGCCGACCTGCTGATGGCCGGTCAGGCGGGCCACCACCTTCTCGACGCGCAGGTAGAGGTGGTCCTCGGCGAGGTACGGGGCCACCCGGACCGTGCCGTCGTCGAAGTAGCGCGGGGCCAGGTACGGGCTGGCTCCGGGCGGGCCCGCCTTGATCCGGGTCCGGGTCGGCCGGCCCTTGGCGAGCACGGCCATGGTCAGCCGGTAGCTGCCGAACTGCCACTGGCCGCGCTTCTTCAGCTTCTCGGGGTCGATGACGGCCTCGAAGCCGGACCAGTCGTACTGGTGCAGCGTCTGCCCGGAGGTGGCGGTGGCGTCGGGGCACCAGGTCGAGCGCACCGGGACGAGCACCGGGCGGCGGTTGCCGCCGCCCTGGAGCAGCAGCGTCCGCAGGCTGCTCCGCGGCTTGGCCGCCTCCAGGTTGCGGATGTAGGCGTGGCCGGTGAGGCGCAGGCCGCGGTCGGTCCACTCGGCCTCGTACATGCGGGCGCGGGCGGCCAGCTCGCTGCCGAGCCGGGTCACCTGGCGGGGCAGGTCGCCGACGACGGGGTAGTCGGCGTGCAGCCGGCCGAGGACGCCCTTGACCGGGATGGAGTTCGGGTTGTCCTTCTCGAACTTCTGCAGCGCCAGCACCTCGTCCATCCGGCCCTCGGTGACCAGGTGCAGCTTGATCCGGATCGGGGCGGGCAGCTTCGCCAGCACCGCCGGGTTGACCCGGCTGATGAAGTCGGTGACCGAGGTGGTGAACGTCCGCCGGAACTCCTCGCCGGCGCGCGGCAGCACGTTGAGGTAGAGCGGGATCTCGGTGGCCAGGGCGTTCTGGTCGAACCAGTCCTTCTTGCCGCGGTACTTCTCCTCGCCCGCCAGGAAGCGGCTCACGTCGTCGATGGCCTTGACCCGGTCGCGCAGGCCCACCGGGTTGGTGCGGTCCTGGGTGATCGACGGGGTGCCCGCCTCACGCTGGCGCCAGTGGTAGACCGGCTCGGCCAGCACGTCCACGGCCGTGGCCCGGAAGTGGGCGGGCAGGGTCAGCGGCGCATCCTCGAAGAGCACGCCCTCCGGCCAGGCCAGCCGGTGCTTGTCCCAGAAGCTGCGGCGGAAGACCTTGTTCCAGGCGGTGCGGTCGGCGATCAGTTCGGGGCTGCGGCTGATGTGGGTGCGCAGGTTCGTCTCGGCGAAGGCCTTGCGGTGCATGGCCGAGGGCGAGAGGCCCGCCGAGCGGAGCATCTGCACGTTGCCGGCGGCGAAGTCGGAGCCGGTGCTGTCCAGGGTGTCCAGCAGCCGCTGGTAGGCGTCCGGGGGGAGGGTGTCGTCGCTGTCGACGAAGGCGAGGTACTCGCTCCCGGGGTCGGTGGCCCGCACGCCGGTGTTGCGGGCGGCACCCAGGCCCTTGTTCTCCTGCTCGACCAGCCGGAACCGGGGGTCCCGCTCCGCGAACGCGCGGGCGAGGGCGGCGCTCCCGTCACTCGAGCCGTCGTCGACCATGACGACCTCGAAGTCCGAGAAGTCCTGGGCGGCCAGTGATGCCAGGCACTCCTCCAGGTAGATCTCCACGTTGTAGATGGGGACGACCACGGAGAGCCTGGGTGCCATGGGTGTCTCGCGCCTTCCTTCGGTTCAACGTCAACCGGAAGTATCCCATCCCTTCGGAGCGGGTCGGCCCTGTGTTCGGCGTGGCGTCACCGGCGGCCGGATCGCGTCCGGGCGGCTTTCCCCCGCGCGGCGGACGGAAGCCGCTACCGTCACCGCATGGACTGGCTGACCCGGCTCCCTGTCGTCGGACCGATCGCCGCGTGGGTGCTGCGGACTCGGGCGTACCAGGTGTACGAGCACTTCGGCGAGGTGGGCTCGAACCGGATGGCCGGCTCGGTGACCTTCTACGGCTTCCTCGCACTGTTCCCGCTGGCCGGCGTCGCCGCGGCGGCGCCCGCCGCCGCGCTCAGCCAGGCCCAGGTGGACGACCTGAAGCAGCGGATCACCGCCCAACTCCCGGCGATGGCCGAGCTCTTGGACCTGGATGCGCTGGTCCGCAACGCCGGGACGGTGGGCCTGGTCTCCGCCGTACTGCTGCTCGCCTCCGGACTCGGCTGGGTGGACACCCTGCGGGCCTGCGTGCGGGTCTCCTGGTCGCTGCCGCCCGAGCCGGGGAACCCGGTGCTGCGCAAGCTCGCCGACGTCGGCGTCCTGATCGGCCTGGGTCTGGTGGTGCTGGTCTCGCTGGCCGCCTCGGCGCTCGCGGGCGCGCTCACCGACCGGGTGGTGTCCTGGATCGGGCTTGACCACTCCACCGCCGGTCGCTGGCTGCTGGCCGTGGCCGGCTACGTCGTCGCGGTCGGCGCGGACATGCTGCTCTTCGGCTACCTCCTGGTCGGGCTGCCCAGGATCGCGATCGCGGAGCGCGACAAGCGGGCGGTGCTGGAGGGCGCGCTGCTCGGCGCCGTCGGCTTCGAGGTGCTCAAGCAGGTGCTCTCGCTCTACATCGCCCGTGTCGCGGGCCGCAGCCTCTACGGCGCGTTCGGCACGCCTGTCGCGGTGCTGCTGTGGATCAACTTCATGTTCCGCTGGCTCTTCTTCTGCGTCGCCTGGACCGCCACCGCCGACCCCGCCGCGGCCGAGGCGCGGGCCCGGGCGCGCGCCGCCGAGGCCTGGCATCGCTTCGAATCCCCGTCCACGCCCTACCCGGCACCACGTGTCGAGCCCGGACGGCCCCGCTGGCCGGCCCTGCTGGCGGCCTTCCTCGCGGGTGTGGCCCTGGGACGCCTCCGCGCCCGCCGCCGCGCCGTGGCCGCCAGGGGCCCGGAGCAGGCGGAACCGGACTCCGGGCAGTGACCGGCGGCCGCGCTGACGGTGCGTCAGCGGGACCCCGGGCAGGG